>JBIIIA010000286.1:0-4644 GCA_044235195.1 Thermoflexales bacterium | reverse complement strand
AGCGTTGATCAGCGACGATTTGCGCGAAATTGAGGGGGAGAGGGGGTCAGGGGGTGAGGCGTGGGCGCGCAACGATGCCTTTAGCCCCGGGTACACCAACGGCCGGCCCTGCGGTCGCCGGTTGGCACTGGGACAACAGGATTTCTACAAAATCGTAAGGCGCACCCGAAAATATTCGCGGCTAAGAGCAGGCCGGTACAATCCCCGCCTGCCCATGGCCAAAAAGACTACGCCGCCGCAGCCACAGGCTGCCGACCCGCAACAGCCCGATGACGCCGCGATCGGCCGCGTCCGCCGCGCCGACATCAACGAGCAGATGCAGCAGAGCTATCTCTCGTACGCCATGTCGGTCATCGTCTCGCGCGCCCTGCCCGATGCCCGCGATGGCCTGAAGCCCGTGCAGCGCCGCATCCTCTACGTCATGCACGACACCGGCCTGCGCCCGGATTCGCCCTATCGCAAGTCGGCCCGCATCGTCGGCGACGTGCTCGGCAAATATCACCCGCACGGCGATCAGTCGGTCTACGACGCCATGGCGCGCATGGCGCAGGATTTCTCCATGCGCTACCTGCTCGTCGACGGCCAGGGCAACTTCGGCTCGGTCGACGGTGACCCGCCCGCCGCCATGCGCTACACCGAGGCCCGCCTCGGCCATCCGGCCATGGAGCTGCTCGGCGACCTCGAAAAGAACACCGTCGCCTTTCAGGACAACTACGACGGCACCACGCAGGAGCCGACCGTGCTGCCGGCCGCCCTGCCCAACCTCCTCCTCAACGGCGCCACCGGCATCGCCGTCGGCATGGCGACGAACATCCCGCCGCACAACTTCGCCGAAATCATCGATGCCGCCACGCTGATCATCGAGCGCATCGCCGCCGTCCGCGGCGCGTCCCGCCGCCTGCTCGAGGGCGTCGTCCCCGAACCCGACGTCGATGTCGACGAGCTCATGCAGTTCGTCAAGGGCCCGGACTTCCCCACCGGCGGCATCGTCTTCCGCTACGACTCGCGCATCGAAGGCGGCGACGCCATCCGCACCGCCTACGCCACCGGCCGCGGCAAGATCGTCGTGCAGGCCAAGGCCCACATCGAAGAGGGCACGCGCGGCCGCTCGCACATCATCGTCACCGAGCTGCCCTACGCCGTGAACAAAAGCGCGCTCATCGAGCGCATCGCCGAGCTCGTTCAGGACGAAAAAATCGTCGGCATCACCGACATCCACGACGAGTCCGATCGCCGCGGCATGCGCATCGTCATCGACATCAACAAGAACGATGACCCGCGCAAAGTGCTGGCTGCACTTTATAAATACACCAACATGCGCACCTCGTTCGGCATCATCATGCTGGCGCTGGTGAACGGCGAGCCGCGCATCCTCTCGCTCCGACGCATGCTGCACGTGTTCATCGAACACCGCATGCACGTCGTCCGGCGCCGCAGCGAGTTCGACCTCGAACGCGCCCGCGAACGCGCGCACATCCTCGAAGGACTCGTCAAGGCGCTCGACTCCATCGACGTCATCATCAAGCTCATTCGCACCAGCCGCGATTCCGAAGCCGCACGCCGCGGCCTCATCGACAAGCTCGGCTTCTCCGAGGTGCAGGCGCATGCCATCCTCGACATGCCGCTGCGCCGCCTGACGCAGCTCGATCGCCACAAGCTCGAGGACGAGCTCGCCGAAAAGCGCAAGCTCATCAAGTTCCTCGAAGACCTGCTCAAGCATCCGATCAAGATGCTCACCGTGATCAAAAACGAGCTCGCCGCGCTGCGCGAACGGTTCGGCGACGCCCGGCGCACCGCCATCGTCTCCAACGACACCGAAGCCAAAGCCGCCCCGCCCGTGGCTGCGCCCGTGAAGAAGGGCGGCAAGGCCGTCCCGCCGCCGCCGGCGCCCAAGGCCAAGCGCGGGCCCGCCGAGGACTTCCCGCTCACCGTGCACGAGCTGCTCCCCAGCGAGAAGACGTTCGTCGTGATCGGCCGCAACGGCCGCATCGGGCGCATGCCCGCCGCCCCGCGCCCGACGTCCGGCGCCGCAGTCGCGCCGCTCGCCGTCGTGGCGTGCACCACGCGCGACCTGCTCTACGTGGTCGGCTCGTCGGGCAAGGGCGTGGTGCTGCAGGCCGGCACGCTGCCGCAGGAGGACGTCGTCGCCGGCGCCGGCGCACAGCTGCACGTCATCTCCGGGCTGGCCGAGGGCGACGAACCGATCGGCGCGTTCGCCGTCGATGGCGCCAAGGCACCCGCCGAGGACGGCCCGTTCCTCGTCTGCGTCACCGCCGGCGGCATGGTCAAACGCAGCCCGCTCGCCGCGCTGCCGCGCGCCCCCGGCCAGACGTTCACCGCCCAGCTCGTCGGCGACGACGCCTGCGCCGTCGCCCGCGTGTCGCAGGGCAAGGAGGACATCGCCGTGTTCACGCAGCTCGGCATGGCCATCCGCTTCGCGCAGGAAGAAGTGCGGCCGATGGGCCTCGCCGCCGGCGGCGTCGTCGGCATCAAGCTCGAAAAGAAGGACGTCGTCCTCGCCATGGACCTGCTCGACGAATCCGACAAGGATGCAGCGGTCGTCATCGGCTCCACCGACGGCCGGGCCAAGCGCACCACGTTGAAGGAATTCCCCGTCCAAGGCCGCGGCGGCAAGGGCGTGCAGACCGGCGAACTGCGCAAGGGCGTCACGATCACCGACGCGCTCGTCGCCGCACCCGAGGACACCCTCGTCTACGTCACCAGCACCGGCAACGTGAAATCGCTCAAGGCCAAAAACCTCACGCTGCGCGGCCGCGCCGCCGCAGGCGACGATGCGATCGCGCTCACTTCGCGCGAACGACTGGTCCGCATCGTGCGTGTGCCGTAGGGGAGAGGGGAGAGGAGTGAGGGCACTGTAACTCCTCACTCGACTCCCCTCACTCCTCACTCCTCTTCCCTCACTCCTCTCCCCTGCCTCCTAGTTGTTCGCGAACAGCATGCCTTCCGCGCCGGGCGCCGCTTCCTCGATCACCGGCACCGGCGCTTCCTCCGGCATCGCGAACGTCAGCGCGCCGTCGACCAGGCCGATCTGCACCACGCTGCCCGGCGCGAAGCGGCCGTTCAGCAGGCCGTCGGACAACACGTCCTCGACCTCGTTCTGAATCACGCGGCGCAGCGGGCGCGCGCCGTAATCCGGGTCGTAGCCCTTGTTGCCCAGCCACGCCTTGGCGTCTTCGCTCACATCGAGCGTCAGCTCGTGCTCGCCCAGGCGCTTCTGCACCTTGTTCAGCTCCAGCGTGACGATCTGCCCGATCTGCTCCTTCGTCAGCGAGCGGAACACGATCGTCCCGTCCACGCGGTTCAGGAACTCCGGCCGGAAGACGCGCTTGAGCTGCTCGAGCAGCTTCTGCTTGACCTCGCCGAACTGCTGCTCGGCTTCCTTGATCTCGTCCTTCTTGACCGCGAAGCCCAGCTTCGACTCGCGCTTGATCATCTCGGCGCCGACGTTGCTCGTCATGATGATGCAGGTGTTGCGGAAGTCGACCTTGCGGCCGCGCGCGTCGCTCAGACGCCCTTCTTCCATGATCTGCAGCAGCATGTTGAACACTTCCGGATGCGCCTTTTCGATCTCGTCGAACACCACGATGGTGTACGGCCGCCGGCGAATCGCCTCGGTCAGCTGGCCGGCGTCCTCGTAGCCGACGTATCCCGGGGGCGCGCCCACCAGGCGCGCGACCGTGTGGCGCTCCATGAATTCGCTCATGTCGAGCGTCAGCAGCGCGTCCTCGCTGCCGAACATCTGCTCGGCCAGCGCCTTCGTCAGCTCGGTCTTGCCGACGCCCGTCGGGCCGAGGAAGATGAACGAGCCCAGCGGCCGCTTCGGATCCTTCAGGCCGACGCGCGCGCGGCGCATCGCCTTGGCGATCGCCACCACCGCCTCGTCCTGGCCGATGATGCGCTTGTGCAGCTCTTCCTCGAGATGCGTCAGCTTCTCCTGTTCGGTCGCCGCGATGCGCTTCACCGGAATGCCCGTCCACATCGCCACCACTTCGGCGATGTCGTCCGGCACCACTTCCGGCCCTTCCGTCTGGTGATCGAACCCGGTGCGCAGCGCCTCGATCTGCTCCTGCAGCGTCGCTTCCTGCGCACGCAGCTCGGTGGCGTCGTCGTAGCGGCCCTCGTCCGTGGCTACCTGGCGCTTCTTCTCGGTCTCGCGCAGCTCGCGGAATGCCTTCTGCAGGTTCAGCGACTGCGGCGACTTGTACATGCGCACGCGCGACGCCGATTCGTCGATCAGGTCGATCGCCTTATCCGGCAGGAAGCGATCCGGCACGTAGCGCGACGAGAATTGCACCGCCGCCTTGACGGCGTCCTCGCTGATGCGCAGCTTGTGGTGCGCTTCGTACGCGCCCTTCACGCCCGCCAGGATCTCGATCGCCATCTCCGGCGACGGCTCCTCGACGTACACCGGCTGGAAGCGCCGCTCGAGCGCCGCGTCGCTCTCGATGTGCTTGCGATACTCGTTCAGCGTCGTGGCGCCGATGCACTGAAATTCACCGCGCGCCAGCGCCGGCTTCAGAATGTTCGCCGCGTCCACGCTGCTGCCGGCCGCACCCGCGCCGACGAGCATGTGCACCTCGTCGATGAACAGGATCGTGTCGCTGCTCTTGACCTCGTCGATCA
>JBIIIA010000285.1:0-4645 GCA_044235195.1 Thermoflexales bacterium | reverse complement strand
ATCGGAATCACTGCCATTTCCGCAGTAGTTTTACGACAGACCGACTACGAAATTCGGTAGAAAAACGGCGAATATTGGGGATTTTCGCAGTGGGTGCATCCGCCGTTGGGGGCGAGCTTCGGACTGTCGCTTACGCCTCACCCCGAGCGCAGCGAGGGACCACGACAGCCCGGGCTTGCCCCAAAGGGGCAGCCCGAGCACGCGCGGCACCCTACGGCATCGGCAGGTTCTGCGGAATGTCGAACCGCACTTCCCCGATGCCGTCCACTTTGAACACGCCGTAGCCGACGCGTTCGTGTCTCTCTACGTAGATGTTGTAGCTGGCGACCCACGCGTTCCCCGTCGTCGTCGGCGGCCATGCCTTGTCGTTCATATAGTCGTACCAGCACCACGCCGCCGGCGTGCCATCCGTCTTGTAGAAGTTCATGCTGCGCGTGCCGGTCGGCCACGATGCCGTGCCGGTGTTGTAGATCGCCAGGGAGATGCCGAGCTTCAGCACCGGGTAGCGGTCGTCGCCGCGACACCGTCCGCTGAAGTTGGGGTTGTCCATGACTTCCGGACGCCCCCACTGCTCGTAGCCCGCCTTCTGAATTTCGACGCGAAAGCCTGGCGTTTTGTCCACCAGGTTCGCCGGGACAGCCTGCGACGGCGCACGCGTGCTCTTCAGCGCCGCTTCATACTCCGCCGCCGCTTCGTCGGCGACGACGCCGTCGATCACCAGCAAAAATGGCGCATTCACGAACACGTGCGTGAACTGCTCGGGATCGCGCCGACCCAGATCGGTGTAATGGCGCGCCAGTCTCTCTCGATCGGCCCTGCGCGCGCAGTAGAACGCACGCCCGACAGCAGCTTCGCCGTACGTCGGCACGCCGAAGCGCACCCCGCGACACACGAACGGCGCACTGCCGTAGTCCGCACGCGCCATCGCCGCCGGCGCCGATGCCTCCAGACCAGCCGCCTGTAGTTTCTCCACCAGCGACTGTGCACTGACCGGCCCCTGCGCCGTCGCCGCACCCAGCGAGGCCACGCCGAAAGCCGCAAGAACGATCATGATTCGAAAAATATGCTTCATACGCGACAACTATACGCGCATTGATCTACATAGTTTCGTAGTTATTTTTATATAACCAGCGTTCCTAAAATCCCTGCGGCATCAGCCGCTTCGCCACGGCGCGCCGCAGCGGCCCGTAGTGCTTGTCGAAGTAGCGCGCGCGACTGCGCCATTTCAGCCGCTCGGCGCGCGCGCTGGCCTGCCCGCTGCTGGCGCCGCCGTAGTGCGTCACCAGCGCGCGAGGCTCGCACCACACTTCCCACCCGCCGTCCGCCATGCGATGCGCCCAGTCGATCTCCTCGCTGTACATCTCGAAGCCCTCGTCGAGCAGGCCGATCGCGCGCACCGCTGCCGTGCGCGCCAGCATCGCCGCGCCGAGCGGCGTCCCGACGCGAAACGGACCGCCGGCATACTGCGCCGGTGAATAGCGGCCGTCCCACTTCGTGTCGCGGAAGCGCGCCTGCAGCCGCGGAATCACGTCGATCGCCAGCTGCATCAGCCCGGGCAGCGCGAACGCGCCGTGCTGCAGCGTGCCGTCGGGATTGCGCAGCTGCGGCCCGCACAGCCCGCAGCGCGGATGCGCGCACATGAAGCGCAGCAGCGTCGCCGCCGCGTCGGGATGCACGATCGTGTCCGGGTTCAGCAGCCAGACGAACTCCGGCGCATCGTCGCTCGCCAGCAGCCTGCGCAGCGCGGCGTTGTTGCCCTTCACGTAGCCGATGTTCTCGTCGCGCGCGTCCAGCTCCACCCACGGGAATTCTTCGCGCACCATCACCGCGCTGCCGTCGCTCGACGCGCTGTCGACCACGATCACGTGCATCGGCGCGCCGCTCTGCTCGCGCAGCGAGCGCATGCACCCGCGCAGCAGATCGCGCACGTTCCACGAAACGATTACCACGCCCAGCAGCGCATTCGACGGCGCATCGCTCATGGCTTCACCAGCGTCACCAGGATCGGCGACACGCGGCTGTTGGCCAGCGAAATTTCCACCTGCTCCTGAATCAGCGACGCCCACATGCGGAACGGGTTGCGCACCGGGATGCGCGTGAACGTCACGCACCCGCGCACCACCACCTGCTTGCCCGGCGCCAGGTAATACAGCTTCGCCCCGTTGTGTTCGACGACGTCGAGGTCCTGCAGCGAACCGACGCCCCAGCGCCACGGATGGTCCTCGCCGGTGTTCGTCTCGAAGTCGACGCCCACGCGCCAGATGCCCGGCTCCTCCGGAAAGCCCTTCGTGTAGCGGTTCTGGTCCATCTCGTAGCAGTCGGCGGCGTCGAACGGCCCGGCCGTGCGGATCGGCGACGCGCCGACGTTGCGCACGGTCGTGGTGAAGTGAATCGTCTCGCCGAGCTGGAACGTCGCCTCGGGCATCGATCCCACGCGATCCCACTCGATGCCCTGCCCGTTCGGCTGCGTCACGATCTCGGCCACCGGGCGGCCGGAATCCTTGATCGTGAGCGGCTTCGTCAGCACGTCGCGCTGGCCGATGGCATCGACCGCTTCGGCCACCAGCGTGTATTCGCCGTCGGGCGGCGGATCGGCGCCCTTGTCGATGCCGCCGTCGTAGTCGAAGAAGTAGCGGCCGGCGTCGAGCAGATCGGCGTTTGCATTCTGGCGCGCCTGCTCCTCGCGCGGCACGTCCTGCCGAAAGCCGTCGGCGCCGAGCACGTAGACCGAAAGCTTCGCCGGCTGGTCGATGGTCACGTTGATGTAAACGTGGTCTTCGATGGCATCGCGGTTCGGCGTGAACACCTGCGACGTCGTGGTGAATTCGCGGATGCGCGGCGCCGGGCGATCGGCCTTCTCGATGCGCAGCGCGCCGCTGGCCGCCGCGCCGCCGGCCTCGATGTGCCAGGTGTACTCGCCGTTCGGCACCAGCTTGCCGTCGGCGTCCATGCCGTTGAACAGCAGCTCGTACGCGCGCGGGCTGGCCGGGCGCGCGATGCTGCGACGCAGATCGAAGCGCGCGCCGGCCGCGTCGACGAGATAGATCGACACGTCGGCGCGTTCGCGCAGCACGTACGACACGCGCGCGATGTCGGCGTCGCCGTCGCCGTTCGGGCTGATCACCGCCGGCGCCACGCTCACATCGCCGAGCGGCCCGGCCGAAGCGCAGCCGGCGAGCAGCAGCGTGCAGGCGACGGCGGCGTAGAACTTGCGAAACATGAGGGGAGTGTAATCGACTACACTCCCCCCATGCCTCGCGCCACCCCAGCCAAACTCCGCACGCGCTACGTGTGTTCGAACTGCAACGCCGCGCAGGCGAAGTGGGCCGGCAAGTGCCCGGACTGCGGCGAGTGGAACACGCTCGTCGAGGAAGTGGTCGAGGAGCGCAGCGGAGCGGCGGCGCCGGGCGCGGCCGCGCGCCGCGTGAGCACATCGATGAACGCGCCGCAGCGGCTGGCCGACATTCGCGCCGAAAATATGCCGCGCCTGTCGCTCGCCATGGGCGAGCTCGCGCGCGTGCTCGGCGGAGGCATCGTGCCCGGCTCGCTCGTGCTCATCGGCGGCGACCCCGGCGTGGGCAAGAGCACGCTGCTCATGGAGACGGCCGTCGACGTGGCAAAACGCCACGGTGCGACGCTCTACGTCTCCGGCGAGGAGTCGGCGCACCAGCTCAAGATGCGCGCCGAGCGCCTCGGCGTCGGCGAATCCGAGCTGTACCTGCTCACCGAGACCAACCTCAACGACGTCGCCGCGCACCTCGAAAACATGAAGCCGAAGCTGGCCATCATCGATTCGATCCAGACGATGTACGTCGACGAGCTGAACTCCAGCGCCGGCACCGTCTCGCAGGTGCGCGAATCGGCGCAGCGCCTGCAGGCCATCGCCAAGAGTTCGTCGATCGCCATCTTCATCGTCGGCCACGTCACCAAGGAAGGCACCATCGCCGGGCCGAAGGTGCTCGAACACATCGTCGACACCGTGCTGCAGCTGGAAGGCGATCGCTTTCACATCTTCAGAATTCTGCGCTCGATCAAGAACCGCTTCGGGCCGACGAGCGAAGTCGGCGTTTTCGAAATGACCGGCGGCGGCATGAAGGAAGTGGCGAACCCGAGCGAGGCGTTCCTGGCCGAGCGCATGTCGAACGCGCCGGGTTCGGCCGTGGCGATCACGATGGAAGGCACGCGGCCGCTGCTCGTCGAGGTGCAGGCGCTCACCAGCACGACGCAGAATCCGATGCCGCGCCGCGCCGCCAACGGCTTCGACCACAATCGCTTGTTCCTGCTGACGGCGGTGCTCGGCAAGCGCGTGGGCATCCGCCTGCACGACCAGGACGTGTTCGTCAACGTGGTCGGCGGCATGAGCATCGACGAGCCGGCAGCGGACCTGGCGGCGGCGGTGGCCATCGCCAGCGCGCATCGCGGCGCGCCGGTGCCGCAGGACATGGCGATCGTCGGCGAAGTCGGCCTGAGCGGCGAAATCCGCAGCGTGTCGCAGATCGCACAGCGCCTGAACGAGGCGGCGCGGCTGGGCTTCCGCAGCGTGATCATCCCGAAAACCGCGCGCGCCATCGAGCAGCCGCCGGCCGGCCTGCAGCTGCTGCCGGCGCGCAGCCTCGGCGAGGCGCTGGATTATGTGGTACCCGGC
>JBIIIA010000284.1:0-4663 GCA_044235195.1 Thermoflexales bacterium | reverse complement strand
TGAAAACCGGCACGACGACCGACTTCCGCGACAACTGGACGGTCGGCTACGCACCGCAGATCGCCGTCGGCGTGTGGGTGGGCAACGCCGATGGCTCGCCGATGCAGCATGTCAGCGGCGTGAGCGGCGCAGGGCCGATCTGGAACGACGTGATGCATCGCGTGCTGCGCGATGCGCCGGTCGCGGCGTTCACACAGCCGCCCGAGATGACGCGGGTGCGGGTGTGCGCGCTTTCCGGAATGCTGCCTTCGCCGGACTGTCCGCATCAGCGCTATGAATGGTTTCTCGTGGGCAGCGAGCCGACCGTCGCGGATACGTGGCATCGGCGTGAAAGCGGGCGCGTGGTCGTCGATGTGCCGGCTGCGGCGCGCGAGTGGGCGCAGCGGGAGGGCTGGCCGGTTGCCGGCGACGCTGTGGCGAAGGTCGGTTCGCCCGTCATGATCGCGCAGCCGTACGACGGCTCGATCGTGCGCCTCGACCCGGCGTTGCCGATGGCCGTGCAGCGTCTGGCGATCGAAGTGCGCGCGCAGGGCGCCGGCCTTGCGTCGATCCAGGTGCGTGATGATGCCGGCCGGCTGATTGTCGATCTTCCTGCATCCGGTGGACGCACGTTCTGGACGCCGATCGTCGGCGAGCACATATTCATCGCCTACGCCCGTCGCGAAGACGGCACCGAGATTCACAGTGTTCCGGTTCGTGTGGTTGTGAAGGATGGCCGTCGTCCCTAGAATGGCTGGCCATGTCTGAACATCCTTCACTCCTCGGGCGCAGTGCGCTCGTTACCGGGGCCAGCCGCGGCATCGGCCGTGCGATCGCGGTGCATCTGGCGCGCTGTGGGGCGCGCGTGGCGCTGGCTGCGCGCAGCGCCGAAGACCTGCGCAGCGCCGTCGCGCAGATCGAATCCGGCGGCGGCGCAGCCACGGCGTTTCCCTGCGATCTCGCCGCACCCGGTGCGGTCGCTGCGCTGCACGCGACGGCAACGCGCGATTTCGGCGCTGTCGATATTTTGGTCAACGCTTCCGGCATCTTCGGCCCGATCGCGCCGATCGTAGACGTCGCACCGGATGCATGGGAGGAGACGTTCGCCGTGAACTTGTTCGGCCCGCTGCGTTTGTGCCGCGCATTCGTCGGCTCGATGCTGACGCGCGGCTTCGGCCGCGTGATCAACGTCTCGTCGGCGGCGTCGATTCACGCGCCGGGTCGCAACACCAGCGCGTACGCTGCCAGCAAGCTGGCGCTCAATCATGTGACTCGATTTCTCGCCAACGAAATCGCCGGCAGCGGCGTGACGGCCAACGTCATTCACCCTGGCGACGTGAAGACAGGCATGTGGGCGGACATTCGTGATCAGACCGAACGCAGCGCCGCCGATCCGGAAAGCCTGCGCGGCTATCGCAGCTGGGTGCGCACCGTGGAGCAGGGCGGCGACTCGCCGGAACTGGCCGCACACCTGGCGGCGTGGCTGGCTTCCGACGAGTCCTCGCACGTCAACGGCGAATTCGTGTGGATTCGCGGCGGCATGCAGGCCCCGTTCACCGCGTGGGGCGACGCGCCGGTCGTGTCGCCCCTGTAGAGGCGACGCTTGCGTCGCCCACGTCGTCGCCCGTCTATCGCACGACGAACACATGCCGACCGGAGCCGAGATGGTGTTCGGCGCCGGAGACGGCCGCGTCATTCAGCGTGATCGATTCGCCGACGGCCGGCACCCACGCCGTCGCCGTGGTGTTCGGCGGGACCACGATCGTCCACGTCCACGCACCGTCGGCGAAGCGCCACGCCGAAGCGAGTTCACCGTACGCCGTGTCGAGCGACGCCGAGGCGTGCGACAGTCCGCCTCCTGGTTGCGGGCGCAGGACGGTGTGCTTGTAGCCGGGCTGCGCCGGGTCGATCTCGATGCCGGCGATGACGCGGTACATCCACGCTCCGATCGAGCCGTACGCGTAGTGGTTGTACGAGTTCATGCTCGGGTCCTGGAAGCCGCGCTCTTCGGTCCAGCCGTCCCAGCGTTCCCAGATCGTGGTTGCGCCCTTCGTCACCGAGTACAGCCACGACGGCCACGTGCGTTGATTGAGCAGCGCGTACGTCGTCGTGGTTTTGCCTGCGTCGCTGAGCGCGTGCGGCAGGTACGGCGCACCAACGAATCCCGTCGAGAGGTGTATGCCGCGGCGTTCGATGTCCTGCACGAGTTCGTCCGCGGCTGCGGCGCGCAGGCGGCGCGGCAGCAGGTCGAAGTGCAGCGCCAGCACGTACGCTGTTTGCGAGGGCTGGACGACTGCGGTGTTGAAGATCTGCGATTCGACCGCGCCGTAGTCGACCTTCGCCAGGTTGCCGTCGGAGGAACTCAAGGCGCCCTCCATCTGCGCGCGCATGGGCGTCATCTTTTCGTCGGCGGGCACGCCGGCGCCGCCGACGAGATAGCGATCGCTGAACGCGATCTTGATCTCGTTGAACAGGCGTCGATAGGCAGCCGCGTCGCGGCGTCTGCCGAGCACGTCGGCGATGCGGCTCATGAGCAATGCGTCGTAGGCGTAGAACGCCGTGCCGATCAGATCGCGCGGCGTCGGTGCATTGATCGAGAGCCAGTCACCGAATCCGGGCCAGCCGGCGAAGTCGAAGGCACAGCGAATGTGATTCGGCGCCGCCGCAGCCAGCGATTCCATGAAGCGAGTCATCACCGCGTAGTTGTCCTCGAGGATGCGCGTGTCTCCGTACGCGAGATACAACGTCCACGGACAGATCACTGCGGCGTCCGACCACGCCGGTCCGCCGTCCGGCAGCAGCGGCGGCTGATTCGGCACTACGGCCGGAATATGGCCGTGTTCATTCTGTGCGTCGGCGACGTCGCGCAGCCACTTCGCCATGAAGCCCGACACGTTCATGTTGAACACGGCGGTGCTGATGAAGGCCTGAATGTCGCCGGTCCAGCCGAGGCGTTCGTCACGCTGTGGGCAGTCGGTCGGGACGTCGAGGAAGTTGCCTTTTTGTCCCCACAGAATGTTGCTCTGCAGCTGGTTGATCTCCGGGTCGGAGCATTCGAAGCGGCCGGTCTGCTCCATAGCCGAGTGCAGCACGATGCCGGTGACCGAGTCACGTGTGAGGTCGCCGGGATAGTTCGCGACTTCGACGTAGCGAAAGCCGTGGAAGGTGAAGCGCGGCTCCCATTCCTCGACCCCTTCTCCCCTGAACGTGTAGTAGTCGGTGACGCGGGCAGAGCGCAGGTTCGTCGTGTATACCGAACCGTCCGGGTTGAGCACCTCGGCGTAGCGCAGCGTCACCGTGGTTCCCGCCGGCGCGCTGCCGCGGAATCGGATGCGTCCGACCATGTTCTGTCCCAGGTCGAAGACCGCAGTCGAACCGGAAAAGCTGCGCTTGACGTCTGGCTCTGTGATCGGCGTGATTTCCTGAATGCGCTGCACTGTCGGGCCGTTGGTGGCGGTCAGCCGTCCACTCGGTTCCTCGAAGATCGTGACCGCACGCCAGCTCCGATCGTCGTATGTCGTGCTCTGCCAGTCGCCCAGCTCGAGCCGCGCGTCGTACGCTTCGCCCATCAGGAAATCGTTGTCCAGCGTGGCGCCGAAGGTGTGCTTCCACTTGCCGTCGCTGCCGACGATCATGGTGCGGCCGTCCGCGAGCGTAATCTCGAGCTGCGCCAGAAATTTCGGCTGTTCGGTGTATTGCTGGCGCGCGCCCCATCCGATGCGTCCCACTGCCCAGCCGTCGCCGAGCAGTGCGCTGACGACGTTTTTGCCGCGATTCAGCAGACCCGTGACGTCGTAGGTGTTGTATTGGATGCGTTTGGCGTAATTGGTCCAGCCCGGAGCGAATACATCTTCGCTGACGGCGCGGCCGTTGATCGCGCATTCATACACACCGAGAGCGGTGACGTACAAGCGTGCTGAAGCGATGTCACCGTCGATCTCGAATGTGCGCCGCATGTGCGGAGCAGGCACCGGGCTGCGCGGGCCGCCGCGCAAATCGGAGCCGATCCAGCGCGCTTTCCAATCTGTTTTTTTCAACAGCCCGATTTCGAAAAAAGCCGGCTCGCCGACGATTTCGGCGCCGCTCTCATCCCAGATCGTGACCTGCCAGTACACGCGCTGTCGTGACTGCAGCTTCGGTCCGGTGTACACCACGTGGATGGATTCATCGGAGTTGATACGACCGGTGTCCCACGCCGGCGTCGTCTGCAGATCTGCGATCGACGGCCCGGTGCGAAGTCGGTAGGCAGTTTGTCGCGCGCCCTGTCGACTGCTCTCCATGCGCCAGCCGAAGCGCGGCGCGGTCACGTCGATGCCGATTGGGTTCGATCGGTACTCGCAGGTGAGATGAGAAAGTGTTGTCATGCTTGCCTTTGCCGATTTCGAAAACAAAACGGAGATGCAGATGGTTCATGCACCACCGAAACAGTCACGCTGAAAGTGTAGCAGGATGCGACCGATCGAAAATTCGCGGCGATGCTCGGGGCGAAATTGCCGAAACATCATATGACAGGGAGTCGCTTTACACGGCGGATGCACCCGATCGATGCGGGCGCATCCGCCGTTGGGGGCGAATCGTTCAGCCAGCAGAGAGATCCCTCCGCTTTGCCACGTACGCCCGGAGATCGGTACGTTCAAGCCGGCAAAGCGTTCGGGATGACGGTCCGAGGGACGTACCACCCTGT
>JBIIIA010000039.1:0-14704 GCA_044235195.1 Thermoflexales bacterium | reverse complement strand
CCTGGGTGAATACACGCTGGCGACGACCGAAACGCTGCGCGTCGTCGTCGGATTCGTGCCGTCACTCGAAAACGACGTCGTCAAGCCGCTGCACGCGATCGGCTGCACGCAGGCGCAGATCGAACAACTCGGCGGAGACGGCAGGCGATCCGATTTGCTCGGCATCGCCTGAATCGCCGCCGACGAAGCGAACAGACGCTACTTCGCCGCCCCTTCCTTGCGCAGCACGCGCCACACGTAGACGATCCGCTCGATCGCGGTGTAGTTGCTCAATATGGCCAGCGCCCAAATCATCGGCGTCACCTGCGTCGTGAGCAGCCCGGCCGCCAGCACCAGAAATCGCCCGAAGCGGCTGAACAGACCGACCTTGCAGTCGATCCCCAAGCCTTCGGCGCGCGCGCGCGTATAGCTGACCATCAGCGAGCCGATGAGCGCCACGAACGTCACCACCACGCCGGTGATGTCGTTCTGGCGCACGAAGTACGCCGCCAGGCCGATCAGCAGCGCCCCTTCCGCGAAGCGATCGAGCGTGGAATCGAAGAAAGCGCCGAAGCGGCTCTGCTGGTTCGTGCGGCGCGCCAGCTCACCATCGAGCGCATCGAGCGGCATCGCCATCGCCGTCATCACCGCGCCGCCGGCAAAAATGTAGCCGTACCCGACCAGCACCCCAGCGACCACGTTCAACACGAACCCCAGCACGGTCAGCGAGTTCGGCGTCAGCCCGAGCCGCACTGCGATATCGACGAAGGGCACCAGCATCCAGCGCGTGCGCGCACGTGTCCAAGTTTCCATAGCTCTTTCGTAAGCTCTTTCGTAATTCCGAATCGCGTCGTCTTGATTGCACGACGACCGTGAAGATTATAGACTTCTGACATAGTCACTCCTGCTCCACGACAGTGAGTCGAAGCAAAGAATCCGTATGACGAATCTTTCCGAGAACATATCGCTCGACGAAGGGTATTGGCAGTCGCTGCTGGCTGAGGCCGAGCGCATGCCAATCACACCGACGCGCATCGACGTCGGCGCACGCGATTACTCCGGCCGGTCGGCCGCCCACGATACGTCGTGGGCCACGCTCGAACGAATGCAGCGCGCCGGTGACGCACTCGAAGTAGAAGTCACAGGCTGCAATCGCGGCGGCCTCATTGTCGTCTTTCGCGGCATGCGCGGGTTCATTCCCTCCTCGCACGTGCACTCTATTTCCGCCGATTGCGACGAAGGGGAACGGCGCACCAGCCTGGCCGGCAACATCGGCAAGCGACTCTCCGTGCGCATCCTCGAACTCGATCCGGCACAGGACCGCATTATTTTCAGCGAGCGCGTCTCCTCGGACGAAGAGCAGCCGCGTGAGATCCCTCCCGTGCTCGTCCACCTGCAAGCCGGCGACCAATGCCGCGGAACAGTCACGAACTTGACGAGCTTCGGCGCTTTCATCGACCTCGGCGGATACGAAGGATTGGTGCACGTCAGCGAACTGGCGTGGAGTCGCGTCAATCATCCGCGCGACATGCTGCGCATCGGACAGGAAGTCGATGTCTACGTCATGAACATTTCGCCCGGCGAAGGGCGCATCGCGCTCAGCCTCAAACGTGCACGCCAGAGCCCGTGGGACGGGCTGGAACAGCGCTACCGCATCGGCCAGATCGTGCACGGCACCGTCACCAACGTGGTGCAGTTCGGCGCATTCGTCAAAGTCGAGGACGATCTCGAAGGGCTGGTGCACGTTTCGGAACTGGCGGACGGCGCCTTCCTGCACGCTCGCAGCGTCGTGCAGGAAGGCGACGCGGTCAAGGCGAAAGTAATCGGTGTAGATGCACGACAACGTCGCCTGGCATTGAGCATGCGCGACATCGATTGAGACGAAACACCCGGCGCTTCGTATAATCTTCTCGTGCCCAGCAAATCTGCGGATGCGCCGTCGCCGCGCAGCCGCGCCGTCGCCCGCCTTCCCATCGCACACTCAGCGATCCTCGTGCGCGCAGTCGGGATTCTGGCGATCGTCGCCGGCAGCCTGCTGCTGCTGTCTCTGCTGCAGATCAACACCGGCGGCCTGATGGAGCGGATCAGTGCGCTGCTCATGCAGGCATGCGGCGCATTCGGCACGGCACTGCTGGCGCTGCTGACCATCGCGTTCGGCGTGACATTGAGCCTCGACCGACCGCCGGCGCCGTCTCGCGTCATCGCCGTCGAAATTGCGTGGTTCGCCTTCCTCCCAGCGATGCATTCCTTGTCACTGCACGATGCCCCGTTCGCCGTGGCTCGCAATGGCGATGGTGGCGGCGCGATAGGCTGGGTGCTGGCTGAGCTGCTTTGGCGTGCCCTCGGCATCGACGGCGCAGCCGGACTCAGCTTCGGGCGCGCCGCGACGTCGCTGCTCTGGCTGGCGATCTTCGCGGGCACCGCATCCATCGCCGCACGGCCGTACGTCGGCGATCTGCGGCGCGATTTCTCGGCGTTTCTCAGGCGATTGCAGGGAGACGAATCCTCCGGCGCAGAACCCACGACGACGACTCCCGCGGCCCCCCGCCCTGCCGGGCACGCTGTACACGCCGCCGACGCGCGCCCGATCCGCGGTCGTCAGCTGATTTTCAAGAATGCGCCGCCGTCGGAAGCGCCGCGTCCGCAGCCCGCGCCGATCACGGTTCGATCACAGGCCGTGATTACTTCGGACGACGAGGCTCCCGCGCCTGCGAAAGCCGAACGCAGGACGTACGTGCCGCGCCCGGAAGCACTCCCGCCGCTCGACCTGCTCACGCGCGTCAAAATCACACAGAGCAGCGACGCCGACGTACGTCGGCAGGCCGAGGTCATTGAAACGACGCTCGCTCAGTTCGGGCTGGCCGGCAAGGTCGTCGAAATTCGACGCGGCCCGGCGGTGACGCAGTTCGGCGTGGAGCCGGGCTATCTCGACAAACCGACGGCCAACAGCGACGGACGCCGGCAGAAAGTGCGCGTCGGCCAGATCGCCGCGCTGCAAAACGATTTCGCACTCGCCCTGTCGGCCGCACCCATTCGCATCGAAGCGCCGATCCCCGGCCGCAGCCTCGTCGGCATCGAAGTGCCCAACGCTTCGATCACCGCCGTCGACCTGCGCTCACTGATGGAGAGCGAAGCGTTCCGCAAGGTCGCCGAGAAATCGCCGCTGGCTTTCGGCCTCGGCAAGGACGTCAGCGGGCAGCCGATGTGCACCGATCTGGCGCGCATGCCGCACCTGCTGATCGCCGGCACGACCGGTTCCGGCAAGAGCATCTGCATCAGCGCGATCACGATGTCGCTGGTGATGAACAATCGGCCGGAAGACCTCAAGCTGGTGATGATCGACCCGAAGCGGGTGGAACTCAGCCGCTTCGCCGGGCTGCCGCACATCATCGGCAAGCCGGAGAGCGAGCCCGATCGCCTGCCCGCCGTGCTCAAGTGGGCGGTGTCGGAGATGGAGCGCCGCTACAAGCGCTTCGCCGAAATCGGCGCCCGCAACCTCGGCGAATTCAACGACTCGATGAAGGCACGCAGTGAGGAGCCGCTGCCGCACATCGTGATCCTCATCGACGAACTGGCCGACATGATGATGCAGTCGCCCGTCGAAACCGAAAAGCAGATCTGCCGCCTGGCGCAGATGGCGCGCGCCACCGGCATGCACATGGTGGTGGCCACCCAGCGACCGAGCGTCGACGTGGTCACCGGCCTGATCAAAGCGAACTTCCCGGCGCGCATGTCGTTTGCCGTCGCCTCGTCCGCCGACTCGCGCGTCATCCTCGATCAGACGGGCGCCGAATCTCTGCTCGGCCGCGGCGACATGCTATTCATGAATCCGGAAAGCGGGCAGCCGCAGCGCATTCAAGGCTGCTACGTGAGCGAGAAGGACGTCGAGGCCGTCATCGAATGGTGGCGCGGCACGATGCAGTCGGAAGAGATTCAAAGTGATAGTGATAGTGATAGTGATGGTGAGGAGTGGGTGGCCCATCGCCGGCCCGAGTCGGAGACGCCGTGGGACACGCTCGTAGCGCAGCTCGCCGCCGAACGCATCGCCGGCGTGCGCGGCAGCTCGGCGACGGGCGACGACGAAGACGACGACGGCGACGACAAACTCATTCAGCAGGCGCTCGAAATTATTCAAAAGCACGGCAGCTCGATCAGCGCCTCATTCCTGCAGCGTAAGCTGCGCATCGGCTACCCGCGCGCAGCGCGCCTCATGGAAGACCTGCAGGCGCTCGGCCATGTCGAAGCGCGCCCGTCTCCGACCAGGCCGAAGTCGTCGGAAGACTAAGCGCTTCAGCCGCCGAATCCCGGCCCGATGACGCGCAGCAGCATGTAGGCGTCGAGCCCGACGAACAGCAGCACCACACCGAGCCACCACCAGTGCGAAACTCGCGGCGCGCGCGCCGCGAGTTTCGCCCAGCCCAGCGCCGCGCCGAGCGCGATCGGGATCAACCCGGGATACAGATAGCGCCCCTGAAACTGCACGAACTGCATGTTGTACCAAGCGTAGGCGACGACCGACGCCCCGAACAGCGCCGCCGCCAGCAGCATGCCGCGCCGCTGCGCCTCGTCCAGTGCGCGACGATCACGCAGCCACCACCACACGAACGCCGCGGCCGACGCCGCCGTCACCCCGAGCAGCGCCTGATAAATGCGCGCGCCGGGCAGCACCGACATCCAACCGAACATCGCCCAGAACGACTGGAACGTCGTCTGCAGCGCCTGGCGCAGGTAATCGCCCACACCCACCTGCCCGATCAGCGCCGCGGCCGTCAGCTGGCCGGCCACGGCGCGATTGTGCGCCTGCAGACCGAGGAAATCGAGGCCGCCGTACACCACGATGTTGCGCATCCACAGCGGCGCGGCGATCGCCACAGCGACGCCGACGAACGACGCCGCCCTCCGCAGCCGCTCCCCACGCGCCGCGACAGGATCGGCCATGAGCAGCGCCAACGCACCGATCGGCAGCGCCAGATATGCCTGCGCCTTCGTCCACATCGCCAGCCCGGCCGTCGTCGCCAGCAGCAGGACGCGCTGCGTCGTCGGAACGTCGCGCATCATGCGCACCGCCTGCAGCACGGTGAGCGCCAGCAGCGCTTCGGAAAGCGCATCGTTGTTGTAGGAGGACACGACGTGCAGATGCTGCGGCAGCAGCGCATAGAAGGCCGCCGCCGCTCCGGCCAGCGCAGCGCGCCCGGGGAAGATGCTGATCACCACGCCGTAGCAGGCCGCCACTCCGATCGCACCGATCAGCAGCGTCCACAAGCGCAGCGCGGTGAGCGATCCGCCCGAGACGAGAAACACCGGCGCGCCGAGTGCGTAGAACAGCGGCGGCTGATGATCCTGATACGTGATGCGCTCCACCGCGACGTTCTTCGCATCCGGCGCGATGGGCACCAGCGCAGGATCCCAGTCGGAAGTCTCGATCGTCGGCCAGACGCCGCGCGCCAGCGACGCGACGTAGTTGTAGTGCGCCGGCTCGTCCGGCGCCTGCCACGCCGGCACGCGCACGGCGAACAGCGCTCCGAACACTAGATAAGCGGCCAGCGCGACGATGAGAGGAGTGTGCTTGGACATGCCGCGCAATTGTAGGGGGAGGCCGGCGGAACTGCTACCGTTGGATTTATCCTGCACATCTCCGATGAATCAGAAATTCCTGCCCTGCCTCGTTCGCTTCGCCTTCGACCGGCTGTACACCACGTTCGCCTGGACTTACGACGCCGTCGCCGCAGCGGCCGGGCTCGGAGAGTGGAAACGCTGGGGTGCCGCCGCGCTCGAATTTCTGCCGGCGTCGGCGACGTGCGGTGGCCGCGTGCTCGAAATCGCTCACGGCCCCGGCCATCTCCATGCACGCATGCACGCCGCTGGCCTGCGTTGCGTCGGCATCGACCTGTCACCGCAGATGGGCCGCCTGGCGCGCCGTCGCATCGGACAGCGCGCCGCACTCGCACGCGCCGACGCGCTGCATCTGCCCTTCCCCGATCGATCGTTCGCCGCGATCGTCTGCACCTTCCCCGCCGCGTTCGTGTTCTCACACACAGCGCTGCAGGAAATCGGCCGCACACTGCGAAACGGCGGCCACTGCATCGTCGTTCCGTACGCCGCACTGCGCGGCCGCGATCCGCTGACGCGCCTGGTCGCCGCAGCTCATCGCATCACCGGGCAGGCCGCTTCTCATGCCGCCGTCGAACGGCACATGCGCCTCGCCTGCGACGCCGCCGGCCTGCACCTCGATTCGCAGCGCGTGCGCACGCCGCGCGCCGACGTCACGGCCTGGATCATCGAGCACACGAGCGGGCCGGCGGATGGGCGTCACAACGCGGCAGCGTCGTAAATCGGCGCGCTGCACGTCGTGCCCCGACACACGAACGCGGCGGGCGTGCGCGCCGTGGGAAATCCGCGCGCCGCGATTTCTTCGGCATCGCGCTGCGCGTGCAGCACGCGCACCACGCGCCACCCCGATGAATTTTTCAGCGCCGCGTGCACGAACTTTCGCGCGTCGTCACTTTCGGCGACGACGACGATTTCCTCCGGCGCCTGCAGCGCTCGGCGCAGCGCCAACGCATACGGCGCCGCGTGTTCCCGATAGCGCGCATATTCGTCGCTGAATGTCGCCAGCACGCGTGCTCCGCGCACGTTCACGGACGTCTCCCCGACGAGTGCGTCGTACGTCAGCAGCGCATCGGCCATGGCACAGTTGTCGAAGATCGGACGCAGCCGCAGGCGCAGCAGCCCGTGCTTCGCCTCGTCGCCCGCCGAATCGTAGTACCCGCCCTCCGGTGCAGCGAGCGTGCGATCGGCGTAGTCGAGCACCGTCTGCACCGCAGCCATGTGCGAGGCGGCGTTGCCGAAGTCGTGCTGTGCCGCGTCCAGCGCGGCGCGCGCAAACGCCGCTTGATCGCCGAGCTGTCCACGCAGCGACTGCGCACGAGCGACGCCGTCTCGGAATTCGATCGAATGCGTCACGCATCCGTCCGCTGCCACGCACAGCGCGCGCAACGTGTGCAGCACGCGCTGCGCCAGGTCGGCCAGTTCCGGCCGCTCGAGCACGAGCGATGCCTGCAGCAGCGCGGAGACCATCAGTGAGTTCCAGTCCACGTACAGCCGCTGATCGATGAACGGCGCGTCGAGCGGCGCGCGCTCGATCTTCGACAGCGTGTAATAGTGCTCGTCGGCATCCTGGCTGCCGTAGAAATACGTCGCGCCGTCCGCGTCGTGCAGCAGCGTGCCCGTCAGATATTCCAGCGAGGCATTCACGACCGCGCGCAGCGTCTCACGCACGTCGTCGTCCGCGGCCGACTGCAGCGCGCCAAGATACACCGGCAACAGCCGCGCATGATCTTCGAGCATTTTTTCGAAGTGCGGCACGCTCCAGTCCGGCGTCGTCGAATAGCGGAACCAGCCGCCGGCCTCGCGATCGTACATGCCGCGCGTGCCCATCGCGACGAGCGTCTGCTCGACCATGCCGCGCATGCGCACATCCTGTCGTTCACCGGCGAGAACGAGCAGCAGCTGCCACGCATCGCTCATCGGGAATTTCTGCGACGCGCCGAGCCCGCCGTTCTTCGCATCGAAATTGCGCACGATGACGTCGACGATCTGCTGCACGGCGTTTTCGGGCAACGACGACTCACGCACCACACTCGGCGCCTCGACGTCCGCCGGCTTGGCTTCACTCATCTTCTGCAGCAGCTCTTCGCGACGATTCGCCCACACGTCGACGACCTGCGGCATCAGGCCGCGCATCTGCGACGGCGCCAGGTACGTCGCACCGTAAATGACTTCTCCGTCCGGCGTCAGAAAACACGTCGTCGGCCAGCCGCCCATGTTGTAGCGCGCGTTGATGTCCGGCCGTTGATCGTTGTCGACTCGGATCGGAATAAAGTGCCGATTCACGTATTCGGCGATTTCGGCATTCGAATATACGCCGGTGTGCACCGGATCGCCGGGCACGCCGCGATCCATGACGTGGCACCAATGACACCACACCGCGCCGATGTGAAGAAGCATCGGCTTGTTCTGTGTTCGCGCTTCGGCGAACGTCGCGTCATTCCACTCTCGCCATTGCACCAGGGTCTGAGACATCGGCTGACGCTACCACATCGGCCTTCATCACGTACGCATCCTCTCCGTCTCGGTAATATGCAGCCACACGACGCACGACGACGAAATGCAGCGCGGAATACGCCGCGATCGCCGCAGCATTCGAGGCGCGCACATGCAGCCACGCCGCATCGTGCGCCGCCAGCATGGCGCACAGCAGCGCACGCGCGACGCCGCGCCGGCGATGCGTCGTCGCCACACCGAGCGCCGCCACGTACGGCTGGTCGATGCCGTCCAGCGCGTGCGGATACGCGATCAAAAATCCAGCCGCCACCCCGTCGACGTGCGCCATCCACGCCGACACACCTTGCTCGCCGACGCGCCGCCACACGCCGACGAGCACGCGCTCCCATCCGAAGCAGTGCGCCTCCAGTCGACACAGCGTGCCCCACTGCCGCCGCCCGGTCGGTCGAATCGTGATCGCCGGGCTCATGCCGCACCCCACAGCCATGCCCCTGCTGCCGTCCACGCGGCGGCCATCAGCCACACGCCGCCGATCGGTGCGCGACGCACCACGCCGCGCGCGTCGAACCGCCGCGCGAGCATCAGCCAGATCACGTGGCCGACGAACATCGCCGCCGGCCCCAGCCACGGCACAGCCAGCATGATCCACACCGCTGCGAGCACATCGCCGCCTCCGATGTCCAGGCGCAAAATGCGCAGCAGCGCGATCGACGCGATCGCCGGAAGCACCGCCGCGAACAGTTCGCCCGGTTCGTTCTGCACCAGCCGCGCAGCCGCGCTCACGATGCCCACGATCGTCAACGGCAGCGGCAGGCGAAAGCGCGCAAAATCATTGACGGCCGCCGCTGCCATCAGCACCACGGAGCACGCCAGCGCCGCGCGTGGCGATTGGCACGCCAGCGCCGCCGCCGCCGCGCCGAGCGCCACGCCCACGTCGCGACGCCGCCGCAGGTCGGCCGACGCGATGCCGTCCGGCAGCTCCCATCCCGCCGCGTCGTAACGCAGCGACGCGAGCGTCGCTGCCGCAAAGCCGCAGGCGGTGATCGCCGTCAGCACCGTCGGCGCGACGTTATCCACAGCAAATCCACATGCCAACGCACAGGCGACGCCGAACATCGCCGTGTGCGCGATCATGCTGCGCACGTAGCCATCCTGCATGTTCCCCCCTATCCCCTATCCCCTAGTCCGCACCGAGTGTAGTCCGCGTCGAAAATTTTCGCCTCGCGCATAATTCGGCCATGCCGCGCACACTCGCTGAAATCACCGCCGCGCTCGCCGATGGAACTGCATCCCCCGCGTCGCTCGCACAGGATGCGCTGGGCTCGCTCGCCGCACACGCCTCGCTGAACATCGTCGCCCACCGCGCCGCGGAAGACTCCGTCATGCGACAGGCCGAGCAGCTCGCGCACGAACTTTCCGCCGGACGCAGACGCAGCGCGCTGCACGGCGTGCCGATCACCGTGAAGGATCTCTTTCAAGTAAACGGCATGCCCACGCGCGGCGGCACGCGCGCAGCGCTGCCGGACCTCGGCGGCGAATCGACGGCCGTCACGCGCTTGAAGGACGCCGGCGCCATCGTCATCGCCAAAACGAATCTGCACGAAATCGCGGCCGGCGTCAGCGGTGAAAATCCGTGGACCGGCGACGTGTGCAATCCGCACGATCCGACGCGCCAGGCGGGCGGCTCCTCTAGCGGTTCAGCGGTGAGCGTGGCGATCGGTGCAGCATCGGTTTCGCTCGGCAGCGACACGGCCGGGTCCATCCGCGTGCCGGCGGCGTTCTGCGGCGTGGTCGGCTTCAAGCCCACGTTCGGGCTGGTGCCGCTGGACGGCGCACTGCCGCTGTGCTGGAGCTGCGACCACGGCGGCCCGCTCACGACCAGCGTCGACGACGCCGCCGCCGTCACGGCCGTCCTCGCCGCGCGTCCGTTTCCGCTGCCGTCGACGACACAGCTCGCCCCACAGCGACTCGGTGTGCCGCGCCGCTTCCTCGACGGCTGGCTCGGCACGGGCGTGCACCGGCGTTTCGACGAACTGCTCGCGGCGCTGCGCACGCGCGGGGTGCACCTCATCGACGTCGACGTGCCCGGCATGGGCGACGCGCTCGGTTCGTACGCGCCGCTGCGCGCCGCCGAATCCGCGCATGTGCATCGCGCCGCGCTCGCCCGCGATCCCGCAGATTTCTCGCCCCCGGTGCGCGAACGACTGCTCGCCGGCCGCGACATGTCGCTGGCGGCGTATCTGGACGCACAGCACGCCCGCGCCGCGCTCACGCATGCGCTCCATCGAGGATTCGCCGGGATCGATGCCATGATCCTGCCGACCGCCCCGCTGCCGGCGCCGACGCGCGGCACGGCCGAGGTCGAGCTCGAGCGCGGCCTCACCGAGCACCGCGCCGCATTCGTGCGCCTGACGCTGCCGTTCAGCTTCACCGGCGTCCCAGCGCTCGCCATCCCGTGCGGCCGCATCGACGGCATGCCGATCAGCCTGCAGATCGCCGGCCCGGCGGGCGCAGACGAACGCGTGCTCGGCATCGGGCGCTGGCTCGAGCAGCTTCTCGCAGAAGGCGCATAATTTCTCGTCCGATGGTTTTCAGCCCGCTTCTTCTCCTCGCCGCTGCGTTCGTCGCCGGCCTCGTCGACGCCGTGGTGGGCGGCGGCGGCCTCATTCAGCTCCCGGCGCTGTTCGTCACGTATCCCAACGCTGCGCCGGCCATGCTGCTCGGCACCAACCGCACCAGCTCGATCTTCGGCACGTCGATCGCCATGCTGCGCTACGCGCGCGAAGCGACGATCCCCTGGCGCACCATGCTGCCGGCAGCCGTCGCCGCCGCGGCCATGTCCGCCGTCGGCGCGTGGACAGTCACGCACGTGTCGAGTGCGCTGTTCAAGCCGATCGTGCTGGCGGTGCTGGCCGCCGTGGCGATCTACACGTTCGTGCGCAAGGATTTCGGCCGCATTCATGCGCCGAAGCTGGCGCCGGCCCGACAGATCGTCGTGGCCACGGCGGCGTGCGCGGCGATCGGCTTCTACGACGGGTTCCTCGGGCCGGGCACCGGCAGCTTCCTCATCTTCGCGTTCATCGGCCTGCTCGGATTCAGCTTCCTGGCGGCGTCGGCGTCGGCCAAGGTCGTCAATGTGGCGACGAACTTCACGTCGCTCATGTACTTCATCGCCACCGGCCACGTCATGCCGCTGATCGGCCTGGCGATGGCCGCGTGCAACGTGGCCGGTTCGATCGTCGGCACGCGGCTGGCGCTCGCGCGCGGCAGCGACTTCGTACGCAAGCTTTTTCTCATCGTCGTCCCACTGGTCATCGTGCGCTTCGCGTACGACATCTGGATGGGGCGCTGATCACGCACATGAAACAGATCACCCTCACTTCCCCTCACGCATTCGCCATGAACGACGTCCCGGACGCGCCGGCACCCGGCCCGGGCGAGGCGCTGGTGCGCGTGCACCGCGTCGGCATCTGCGGCACCGATCTGCACGCCTTCCGCGGACGCCAGCCGTTTTTCACCTACCCGCGCGTGCTCGGACACGAGCTCGGCGTGGAGGTGCTGGCGCTGGGCGACGGCGCCGCCGACGGGGGCCTGCGCGTGGGCGACCGCTGTTCCGTGGAGCCGTATCTCTCGTGCGGGAAGTGCATCGCCTGTCGGCGCGGCAAGACCAACTGCTGCGCATCGCTGCAGGTGCTCGGCGTGCACATCGACGGCGGCATGCGCGAACGGTTCGTCGTGCCGGCGCGCCAGCTGCACGTCGCCAACGACCTCGACTACGAACAGCTGGCGCTGGTGGAGACGCTGGGCATCGGCGCGCACGCCGTGGACAGGGCGCAGATCGGCGGCGACGAAGACGTGCTGATCATCGGGGCCGGCCCGATCGGCCTGTCCGTGCTGCAGTTCGCACAGCTCGCGGCGCGCCGCGTGTGCGTGCTGGACACCAACGAAATGCGGCTCGCGTTCGCCCGCCGCCACTTTCGCGTCGATGCGACGATCGCCGCCGGCGAAACCGCGCTCGACGCCGTGCGCCGGGCGACGGACGGCGACCTGCCGACGATCGTCTTCGACGCCACCGGCAGCGCTGCGTCGATGATGCGCGCGTTCGACTACGTCGCGCCCGGCGGCAAACTGGTGTTCGTCGGCCTGGTGCAGGACGACATCACGTTCCACGATCCGTTCCTGCACCGCCGCGAGATCACGCTGCTGGCCAGCCGCAACGCACTGGCGCGCGACTTCACGCGCATTCAGTCGCTCGTGCGCAGCGGCGCGGTAGACACACGTCCGTGGATTACCCACCGCGCCGCCGCCGACGACATGATCGATGCCTTCCCGATGTGGCTGCGCCCGGAGACAGGCGTGCTGAAGGCGGTCGTCGAATTTTGATTACTGCTGCGCGTATTCCTTCTCGAACCATGCCAGCATGTTGGCCATCTCCTGCGGCGTGAACTGCGTGGCGTAATTCTGCGGCATCAGCCCGCTCTGATACGAATCGACGATGTACTCGTTCGGCTTGACGATGCTCTCATAGACGTATTCCTTCGGAGCCAGGCCGGCCTTGCGCGTCGCGGCGTGCGTCCACAGGCCGTAGAACGACGGGCCGACCAGCCGCTTGTCCTTCTCGAGGCTGTGGCAGCCGACGCAGCCCTTGGCGTTGTAGAGCGCCTTGCCCTGCGCAGCGTCGCCCGCCGGCAGCGCAGCGACGATCTCGGTCAGACTGCCGCTGGTGGGCAGCGCCTCGACGGCCGGCTTCGCCGCTTCCTTCGGCTGCTGGCGCGGGCCGGGAATCTGCGACAAAAACAAGCTGCCGACGCCGAGGAACAGGACGAATCCCACCGCCGAGATCAGCAGCGGCTCGGTGTTCGCGCCGAGCGGGCGAGCCGGCGCGGAACCAGCAGCGCGAAACGCCTTTTCGAAGGCCACCTGCTCCGCGTCGCTGGGCAGATTGTGGCGAAAGAAAGTCGATCCGGCGGTGAAGAGCAGCCAGATTGAGGCACCGAGAACGAGGCTGGCGACGAGCATCACGCCCACTCCGATGAAGAGGGCGGAGGTGAAATTGTTGGGGTCGATTCCGAGCATGTTTCCCTTGTACGTTTACTAACTTTTTGCGGCCGGCATTTTACCCCGTGGCGCGATATTGTGCGAATCGATGCTGGCCGCGTAACGACAAGTTCAAGCGCAGGCGGCGACGAATGCGCGGAAGACGCCGAGCATGTCGGCCCGTCCGGCGGCCATCTCCTCCGGATGCCACTGCACGCCGAGGCAGAAGCGCTGCGCCGGAATTTCCACGGCCTCGACGATGCCGTCGGGCGCGCGCCCGGTGACCATCAGGCCGTCGCCGAGGCGTTTGATCGATTGATGGTGAAAGCTGTTCACGCCGACGTCGCGGCCGAGCAGCGCGGCGGCGCGCGTGCCTTCGTCGCACGTCACCGTGTGCAGCACCTGATCGCGCGCCGCGCCGTTCCAGTGTCCCGGATGCGTCAGCTCACTCGGCGCCTGCGACGGAATGTCCTGAATCAGCGAACCGCCGAGCGCCACGTTCATCACTTGAATGCCGCGGCAGATGCCGAACACCGGCTTATCCGCGGCCACGCACCAGCGCATCAGGGCCATCTCAGCGCGATCGCGATCGTGATCGATGCCGCCGGTTTTCTCATGCACTTCCTCGCCGAACAACGCCGGGTTCACGTCGTCGCCGCCGGTGAGCATCACCCCATCGGCGACGGTGAACAGCTCGTGCAGCGTCGCGTCGTCGAGCGCCGTGGGCGCCAGCAGCGGCACACCGCCGGCGGCGATGATGCTGTGCACGTAATTTTTGCCGAGCGTATAGCGGCGGCGTTCGGCGTCCTGGATCGGGATCGGAATGAGAATGCGGGGTTGAGCCATGATGATAAAAAGCGACTCCCGAAGCGGCGAGGCTGCTTCGGGAGTATTCGCGGTCGACGGATTCGCAGTCGACGGGTCAAGAAGGCCGCAGGCGATTACTCGGCCTTGGCGCTCGGCTTGGCGCGATCGCCCAGGTCTTCCTTGAGGCGCGCCGACTTTCCGCGCAGATTGCGGAAGTAGTACAGCTGTGCGCGGCGGACCTTGGCGCGGCGCAGCACTTCGACCTTTTCAATGCGCGGCGACAGCAGCAGATACGTGCGCTCGACGCCCACGTTGTTGCTGGCGATGCGACGCACGGTGAAGTTGGCGTTCACGCCGCCGCGGCGCATGCGGATCACGACGCCCTGGAACACCTGGATGCGCTCGCGATCGCCTTCGACGATCTTCTGGTGTACGCGCACCGTGTCTCCGGAGTTGATCTGCGGAATCTTCGGGTTGGGCTGCAGGCTCTTCTCGAGCGATTCGACGAGGTTCATCGGAATATCTCCGTCCGCACATCATCCGCGCTGCACCGACCGTCACCGGCCGGCGCAGCAAACGGACGACGTCCGAAGCTTTAGCGCTTGGTGTAGGTCGGGCCCTTGCGCGCGCGCTTGAGGCCCGGCTTCTTGCGCTCCTTCTCGCGCGGGTCTCGGCTGAGGAACCCCGCTTCCTTGAGCGATGCGCGATATTCGGCGTCCACCACGAGCAACGCGCGGGAAATCGCCATGCGCGCCGCCGTGGACTGGCCGGTGATGCCGCCGCCCTGGATGTGCACGCTGACGTTGTAGCGGCTGTC
>JBIIIA010000283.1:0-4678 GCA_044235195.1 Thermoflexales bacterium | reverse complement strand
CCTTGCTTCTCGTGTGCGAGAGGCGGCCCGGCGTGATTTGGATGGTTGACGATGAGATGTGTACGTGAAATGAGAAGTGAACGTGTTGCCAAGATTCGATTCGAGGGACTGGCGCTCGCCGCGCTGTTCGCACTCACGGCGTGCAGTGCTGCTCCGGCGGCGCGCACGAATGCGGCGGCGTGTCGCATCGCAGCGCGCGACGTCGGCCTGGTGAACGCCGCCGGCGCGCCGGTGACGCTGCGTGGCCCCGATCTGCCGTCGGTGCTCGGCATGGAGCGCGCCGGGCAGTCGGTCGACGCGATCCTGCAGGAAGCGGCGGCGCGCGGCGCCGGCATCGTGCGCGTCGCCGTGGTCGACGCCGAATTCACGCCGACGTACGTGCCGCTGAAGCTGCTGCCGCTGGTGCAGAAGGCGGAGGCGCTCGGGCTGACGCTGATCCTGAGCTGGCGCAACGATCCGTCGCTCAAGCTCAACAAGCAGGTCGACGACGCCGAGGATTTCGTGCGGCTGGTCGTCCCGGCGCTGCGCGCGTATCCGAACGTGTGGCTCGATCCGTTTCACGACCCGCTCGATGTGCCGCTCGCTCGGCAGCGTGCGGTGGCGGTGCGCATGGTCGACATCGTGCGCGGCCTCGGTGACGGACGCATCCTCGTGCTGCACAACGCGGCGTGGTTGAACGATCCCGATCCGACGACGCGCGAATTTCTCTCCGACGCCGCCGTGCTGTACGGCGTGCGCGCAGGGCAGGAATGGACGCGCACCGAGGCGCGCCCGCTGCGCCTGGGCGACGACCCCGACGCGACGGCGGCGGTGCAGCTGACCGGCGGCAGCGACCCGCTCGGGCGCGCCGAGCTCCGCGACTGGGGAGCGAGCGGGGGATGCCGGGGCTGACGACGGACGGCCGACCGCCGTCTGCCGTCAGCGGTCGGCCGTCCATCGTCTTCCCATGCAGTCCTCCCTGTCCGCTGCGACTAACCGGCTACCTGTCGGTGATTTCGCAGGTGAAGGGGGAGGCCTGTGTTCACACTTCGCATCAAGCGCCTGATCGATGTCTCGGTTGCGGCGGTGCTGCTGTCTTTGTGTTTGCCGCTGCTGCTGGTTCTGGGTGCGATCGTGCGCATCGACAGCCCCGGCCCGGCGCTGTATCGACGGCGCGTGCTCGGCCGCGGCGGGCGTGCGTTCGACGCGTTGAAGCTGCGCACGATGCACTGCGACGGCGACGCACGGCTGGCGGCGCGCCCGGATTTGCTGGAGCAGCTGCAGCGCGATCACAAGCTTACGGATGATCCGCGCGTGACGCGCTGCGGGCACTGGCTGCGGCGCGCCAGCCTCGACGAGCTGCCGCAGCTGTGGAACGTGCTGCGCGGCGACATGAGCCTCGTCGGCCCGCGCATGATTTCACCGCCCGAGATCGAGCGCTACGGCGCGCACGCCGATGCGCTGCTGGCCGTGCAGCCGGGATTGACCGGGCTGTGGCAGGTGTCCGGCCGCTCCGATCTGCCGCCGACGGAGCGCGTGCGGCTCGACCTCACCTACGTGGCGCAGCGCAGCCTGGCGCTCGACATGCAGCTGCTGTGGCGCACGATCCCGGCCGTGCTGCGCGGCCGAGGAGCGCACTGACATGCTCATCGCACGTGCGCCGGTCCGCATCAGCTTTTTCGGCGGCGGGACCGACATCCCGGCGTGGTACGAACAGCACGGCGGCTGCGTGCTGAGCACGTCGATCGACAAGTACGTCTACGTGGTGCTGAACACGAGCGATGCCGGCAGCCTGCAGATCACGTCGTCCGACTACCGCATGTTCTATCGGCATCCGATCGGCGAGCCGCTGGTGTGGGACGGCGACCTGAGCCTGCCGCGCGCGGTGCTGCAGCACTTCGGCGTGCAGCGCGGCGTGTCGATGTTCCTGGCATCCGAGGCCCCGCCGGGGACCGGGCTCGGCTCGTCGAGCAGCGTGACCGTGGCGCTGCTCAAGGCCGTGGGCACGGCGTGCGGGATGACGCTGAGCAAAGCGCAGCTCGCCGAGCTGGCTTCCTACATCGAGATTCACAAGCTCGGCAAGCCGATCGGCAAGCAGGATCAGTACGCGGCCGCCTACGGCGGAATGAACTGGATCACGTTCGAGGCGAGCGGCGTGACGGTGCAGCCGCTGCGGCTGCCGGCGCCGACGCTGCGCGCGCTCGAGTCGAATCTGCTGCTGATGTTCACCGGCGCCACGCACGATTCCGCGGAAATTCTGCGACATCAGACCGATGCGAGTGCGAGCGGCGCACCGCAGGTGACCGAATCGCTGCACGCGGTGCAGGAGCTGGCGCATCGTGCGCGCGATCTGTTGTGCCGCGGCGAGCTCGACGCATTCGGCGCGCTGCTCGACGAGGCGTGGCGGCACAAGCGACGCTTCGCGCCGGGCATCAGCACGCCGCACATCGATCGCTGCTACGAGCTGGCGCTGCGCAACGGCGCGCTCGGCGGCAAGATCGCCGGCGCCGGCGGCGGCGGATTTCTGCTGCTCTACTGCCAGCGCGACACCGTGGCGCGCGTCGAACGCGCACTGACCGACGCCGGCCTGCGGCGGTTCGAATTTCGCTTCGAAGGCGATGGGGGACGTGTGCTGTTCAACGCCGGCCTGCGGCTGAGCGAGGACCAGCGGGACGAATCGAAGGGAACGTGACCATGCAGGAAACGGATTTTCGGCTGCAGCGAGCGTGGCGAGCGGCCGGGTTCGGGCGATCGCTGACGCGGGCGGCGCAGTGGCGGTTGTATCGCGCATCGCTGATGCTGCTGGATGCGGTGATCGTCGCCGCGGCATCGGGCGCGGCCTACGGCATTCGCATGAACGGATGGCTGTTCGGATGGACGTACGACAATCCGATCGACGTCTTCGGCTACATGCTGCTCGTCGTGTGCAGCGTGCCGATCTGGTGGATGTGGTCCGCCTTGTTCGGCCTGTACACGCCCGACCAGCTGCTCGGCGGAATGGCCGAATACCAGAACGTGATCAAGTCGTCCTCGGCGAGCGTGCTGACGATCATATTCACCACGTTTCTGCTGCGCGAGAGCGTCGTCGATCTTTCGCGCTGGTGGCTGGCGCTGGCGTGGTCGCTGTCGATCGTCGGGCTGACGGCAGCGCGCTTCGCTGCGCGGCGCGTGGTGTACAGGCTGTGGGCGGCGGGCGTGCTCGTGTCGCGCGTGCTCATCGTCGGGGCGAACGACCAGGGCGTGGCGATCGCTCGACAGTGGCGCGGCTCGCCGCGCGCCGGCATGCACGTGATCGGCTTCATCGACGACTTCAAGGCGCCGGGCACCGTCGTCTGCGACGATCTGAGCGTAGTGGGAAGACCTTCGGCGCTCGCCACGCTCGTGCACGAATACGGCGCGGACGAAGTCGTGGTGGTGTCCAGCGCCGTGGCGTGGGAGACGTTCGGCGAGCTGGTGACGGCGCACCACGCCGAGCGCGGCTACGTGATGCGGCTGGCGCCGGGGTTGTACGACCTGTTGACGAGCGGCATGGCAGTGACCAACAAGACCTTCGTGCCGCTGCTGACGCTGCAGGAGACGCGCGTCGTCGGCCTCGAGGCCGCGGCGAAAACCATCTTCGACATGACGGCGACGGCGGCAGCGGCGGCGCTGACTGCGCCGCTGGCGTTGCTCGTCGTGTTCGTGCTGCGACGACGCGACCCGCACGCCCCGTTATTCGTGCGCACGCCGGTGCTCGGCATGCGCGGGCGCGTATTCGATCAATGGTGGTTTCGGGAAGGACCGGACTGGATGCGACGCAGCGGCTTGGATCGCTGGCCGCAGTTGTGGAACGTGCTGCGGCGTGAAATGAGCATCGTCGGTCCGCGCGCGCGCGCACAGGATCAACGGCAGGACGCGTCACTGATCACGCAGTTGACGGCGGTGCGGCCGGGCATCGTCGGCCCGTGGGTGCTGCAGGACGCGACGACGTCGTCCGATGCGCGGCGCGACGAAGTGACGTATGTGCGCAACTGGGAAATCTGGCGTGACGTGCCGATCGTGCTACACGCGGTGCACCGGCATTTTCAGCGCGTCGCGGCGCGCCTGCGTGCGCGTCTGAATTGCATCACGACGCGCGCAACGGTGGGTTCACGAGAGCAGCGAGAAAAAAGGGAGGAATCATGAACGACATCGACATCGACATCGTCGACGAGAGCGCCTGTGAGCTGCGCGACGGCGTGCTGCATTCCGGCGGCCGTCCGGTGAAGGCGCTGGTGCTGGCGGCGGGCGAGGGCACGCGCCTGCGTCCGCTGACGCTGGAGCGCCCGAAGCCGATGCTGCCGATCGCCGGCCAGCCACTGCTGGGCATCACACTCAGCAAGCTGCGGGACGCCGGCATCTGGGAAGCGGCGATCAATCTGCATCATCAGCCGCAGCAGATCCTCGACTACGTCGGCGACGGATCGCCGTTCGGGCTCGACGTCACGTATTTGTACGAACCCGAGCTGCTCGGCTCGGCCGGTGCGGCGCGCGAGCTGCAGCACTGGGTGGCCGACAGCCCGCTGCTGCTGGTGTACGGCGACATCCTGACCAATCTGTCGTTCGGCGATCTGTTGCGGCATCATGCTCGCGCGCGCGCCGTGGATCCGCAGGTGTGCGGCACGCTCGGTGTGCGGCCGGTGGACAATCCGACGGAATGCGGCATCGTCGCCCTCGATGC
>JBIIIA010000038.1:0-14728 GCA_044235195.1 Thermoflexales bacterium | reverse complement strand
CGTCGGCGGTCTGCCGTCTGCCCCCGTTTGCATCGCTCGGCGTGCTGTGCTTACATCCCGCGCACACCTATGAACACAGCCGCTGATTTCCCCGAGATTCGCTGGCATGGCCACTGGATCTGGACACCCGACGAACCAGTTCATTTCGGTTTCGAAGCTTCCGGTGAGGGCCAGAAGAAACGCAGGGAGCGCACGGTGCTGCTGCGCCGCAGCGTGCAATTGTCCGAGGTGCCGGCGCGCGCGCCGGCGCGCATGACGGCAGACTCGCGCTATGCGCTGTACGTGAACGGCGTCGAACTCTCGCGCGGGCCGGTGCGCAGCCAGCCGCGCCGCATGATGTACGACATCGTCGATCTCGCGCCGGCGCTGCAGCCGGGCGAAAACGTGATCGCCGTCGTGGTGAAGAACTACGGACGCGGCAACTCGTTCTATATCCCCGCCGTCCCCAACACCGGCCTCGGCAAAACCGGCGCGTTCGTCTTCGAGGCCGACCTCGGCACCGCCGGCTGGCTGGTCAGCGACGAATCGTGGCGCTCGCTGCTCTGCCCCGCCTGGGACTTCGATGCGCTCGACGACGGCAATGTCATCGCCATGGGCGTGCCGGTCGAAATGCTCGACGCACGGCTGCTTCCCCTCGACTGGCAAACCGCCGCGTTCGACGATTCTGCGTGGAAGCCGGCTGTGCTGCTGCGATCGATTCACATCGGCGGCTATGCGCACTCGCAGCCGCCAAGCGACCCGTACGGCCCGCTGCATCCGCGCACCATCGCCCAGCTCGGCGGCGAAACGGTCGTCGCCGCCGCGGCCACCGTGCAGCGGCTGCACGCGGACGTCGACGCGACGGTGATCATGCCGGCGCAGCGCGTGATCCACTCGATGGCGCTGCCCGCCGATTCGCCGGCAGCAACCACGCTGCCGGCCGCGATCGAACGCACGTCGCCGTGCACGCGCATCGTGATCGACTTCGGCCGCATCGTCGCCGGCGCCGTGCAGCTCGCGGTGCGCGCGCCCGCCGGCGTCGTGATCGACCTGGCCTACCCCGAGGATCCGCTCTCCGGCAGCGAAAACGGCCCGCTGGCCCCCGCCACCGGCAGCCGCTACATCACGCGCGGCCTGCGCGACGAGTTCGAAACGTTCGACGTCAACGGCCTGCGCTTCGTCTATCTGCTCGTGCATGGCGCGGGCGACCCCGTCGTCGTCGAGCGCGTCGCCGTGCGCGAACGCCTCTACCCATGGTCGCCGGGCGCGTCGTTCGATTGCTCGGATTCGAATCTCGTGCGTCTGCATCGCGCCGCCGTCCGCACTGTGGCGCTCAATTCGCACGACGCCTTCCTCGACTGCCCGACGCGCGAGCAGCGCGCCTGGGTCGGCGACAGCGTCGTTCATCAGATGGTGCACCTCGCCACCAATCGCGACTGGCGGCTGGCCTGGCAGTTCCTCTTCCTCGGCGCTTCGCCGCGCTACGACGGCATCCTGCCGATGAGCGTCTCCGGCGACTTCGAGGCCGGCGGCGGCTACACGATTCCCGAATGGAGCCTGCACTGGGTGCACGGCGTGTACAACCTGTACCGCTTCGCCGGCGACGCCGAGCTCGTGAAGGAATACATGCCGGTCGTCGAACGCATCCTGCGCTGGTACGCACCGTACCAGACCAGCGCCGGCGTCATCAAGGATCTGCCCGAGTGGTGCCTGATGGACTGGGGCTCGCAGTTCCTCGAGGACACCAGTTCGATCCACACCGCGATCTGGGCGCGCAGCCTGCGCGAATTCGCCGAGATGGCCGCATGGCTGGACGAGAACGGCAGCCGCCGCTGGGCCGAGCGCCTCTACGAACGCGCGCGCGCCGGGTTCGAAATGTTCTGGGACGAGGAGCGCGGCGTCTACGTCGATCACATCGTAGACGGCATGCGCCGCCCAGCCGTCAGCCAGATCGCCTGCGCGCTCGCCGTCGCCTCCGGCCTGGCGCCGCGCGAGCGCTGGCAGCGCATCATGGAAAACGCCGTCGATCCCAGTCGCGTCGTCGTCCGCACGTGGACCGGCGGCGACGACGGCGGCTATTCGATGCCGAAGCTCATGAAGCAGATGCAGGGCATCTACGAAGCGGACTGGGACGTGGACCGCGAGATCACGAGCGCGCAGCCGTTCATGAGCTACGTCGTGCACGACGCCCTCGCCGCCGCCGGCATGGCCGACCGCATCCCATCGCTCGCGCTGCGCTGGAACGAATTCCTGCGCGACGGCTACGACACGTTCGGCGAATGCTGGGGCTGGGGCACGCACGTCCACGGCTGGAGCGGCACGCTCGCACGCGACTTCATCTTCTACACCCTCGGCGTGACGCCCGCCGAACCCGGCTACACACGGGCGCACATCGCGCCGCGCCTCGGCTCGCTCTCGTGGGCGACCGGAGCCGTGCCCACGCCGCACGGCTTGATTCACGTCGACGTCCGCGCCGACGCTGTCGTCGTCGAGTCGCCGGTCCCGTTTACGCTCGACCTGCCCGGCCGCCCGGCGCAGTCGCTCGACGCCGGCCGCCACGAAATGGCGCGCTGAAACAGCACGTATAGTCTCCGCCATGGCGAACCCGAACCGTTCACCGCGCTTTTCTTCCGCGCTGGTCACCGAGTCCGAGCTGGGAGAGGCACCGGATGCCGCGCGCGCAGCGCAGCTGCTCAGCGACCGCATCACGGCCGCGCTCGGCCCGGAGCCGATCGACCTGCTGATCTGGTTCGCCGCCGGCCGCTTCGCCGCCGACGCCGAGGCCATCGCTGCGGCGATCTCCGCGCAGCTGTCGCCCGGCACGGCGATCGCTGCGACTGCGCACGCCGTGCTGCACGACGCGCACGAACTCGAAGGGGCGTCGGCCATCAGCGCGCTCGCTGCGCGGCTGCCCGGCGCTCGGCTGTCGCCTTTTCGTCTGCAGGCGCAGAACCTCGCCGACTGGGCGCTGCTCATCAACGACGAGGACCTGTTCCTCGAAGCGATCGGCAACCCGATCGATCCGCGCGTTTTCCTGATGTTCGCCGAGCCGACGACCGCGCCGATCGATCTCGGCGGTTCCCGCAGCATCAGCATTCTGCAGGCGTTCAATCAATTTCTGCCGGACGTGCCCGTCGTCGGCGGCGTCGCCAGCCACGGCTTCGAGCCGCGCGCCAATCGGCTCGTGTTGAACGATGCCACGTTCACTGCCGGCGTCGTCGGTGTGGCGATCTGCGGCGACATCGAAGTCGACATCGTCACGTCGCAGGGCTGCCGCCCCATCGGGCCGCTCTTCACCGTCTCCGCCGCGCAGGAAAACATGATCTCCGGCCTCGACGGCGAACGCCCGCTCGGCCTCGTGCAGCAGATGGTCGACGACCTGAACGAAGAGGAGCGCCGCCTGCTGCACAGCGGCGGCCTGTACGTCGGCCGCGCCGTGCAGATGCGCTACGACCCGGGCCGCGGCGACTTCCTCGTGCGCGGCGTGCTCGGCGTCGATTCGCGCACCGGCGCGCTGATGATCGGCGACGTGGTCGAACCCGGCGACCGACTGCAGTTCATGGTGCGCGACGGCAGAACCGCGATCGAAGATCTCGAGCTGTGCCTGGTGCCGCACACTTTCGCCGACGCCCCGGCCGCCGCGCTCGTCTTCACCTGCAACGGCCGCGGCGCGACCATGTTCGGCCGGCCGCACGTCGACGTCGGCGCCGTGCAGTCGCTGCTGGCCGCCGACGACTCGACCATTCCGCTGGCCGGCTTTTTCTGCGCCGGTGAAATCGCCCCGATCGGCCGCCGCAGCTATCTGCACACGCACACCGCCAGCATCGCGCTCTTTCGCGCTCCGCAGGAGTAATCACGATCATGCCCACGACACGCCCCACCCTCCGCAGCAGCCGCGGCGCCGTCACCGCCGGCCACTACCTCGCCGCCGCCGCCGGCCTGCGCATCCTGCAGCAGGGCGGCAACGCCTTCGACGCCGCCGCCGCCACGTGCATCTGTCTGAATCTTCTCGAGCCGCAGAACAACGGCATCGGCGGTGAAGCGCCGACCCTCGTCTATTCGGCCGCCGACGCGCGCGTCTACGCACTCTCCGGCCAGGGCTGGTCGCCGCAGGCGTTCACCATCGACTGGTGCCGCGACAACGGCGTCGACCTGATCCCCGGCGACGGCTTCCTGCCCGCCTGCGTGCCGGCCACGCTCGACACGTGGGCGATGGCCGTCGCCCGCTGGGGCACGCTCAGCATGGAGCAGATCCTCGCGCCGGCCATCGACCTGGCCGAGGAAGGCTTCCCGATGTACCCGAGCCTGCACAACCACCTGCGCAACAACACGCAGAAATACACCGAGCGCTATCCGACCACCGGCGCGATCTATCTGCCGAATGGCCGCGCGCCGGAGATCGGCGAACCGTGGCGCAACGCGGACTTCGGCGCCATGCTGCGCATGATGGTGCGCGCCGAGCGCGCGGCGCGCGGGCGCAGCCGCATCGCCGGCATCGAAGCCGCGCGCGACGTGTTCTATCGCGGCGAAATCGCCGAGCGCATCCTCGACTTCGCGCGCACCACACCCGTCGTCGACGCCACCGGCCGCGCGCACACCGCGCTGCTCGACATGGCCGACTTCGCCGATTGGCATGCGCACGCCGAGGATTCCGTCTCGCTCGACTACCGCGGCCTCACCGTGCACAAGTGCGGCCCATGGACGCAGGGCCCGGTCTTCCTGCAGCAGCTCGCGCTGCTCGCCGGCTGCGACCTCGCCGCGATGGGCCACAACTCCGCGCAATATCTGCACACGATCATCGAAGCATCGAAGCTCGCCTTCGCCGATCGCGAGGCGCGCTACGGCGATCCCGCCTTCGACGAAGTGCCGCTCGCGAAGCTGCTGTCGAGCGAGTACGCCGACGCGCGGCGCGCGCTCATCGAGCACACGGCCTCACGCGAAATGCGCCCCGGAAACCTGCGCGACGGCGCGCCAGCATACGCATCCGACTTCGACGTGCAGGCCGACAATCGCCGCGGCATGGCGCTCGACGCCGAAGGAAAACAGGCGATCGCCTATCGCATCAAGCACGCGCACCTCGGCGACACCACGCACTGCGACGTGATCGACCGCGCCGGCAACATGGTCTCCTGCACGCCGAGCGGCGGCTGGATCGGCACGTCCCCCGTGATCCCCGGCCTCGGCTTCCCGCTCGGCACGCGCGGGCAGATGTTCTATCTGAATCCGCAGCGGCCTAACGCGCTCGCCGGCCGCAAGCGCCCGCGCGCCACGCTCACGCCCAGCCTCGTCACGCGCCGCGGCGCGCCGCACATGGTCTTCGGCACGCCCGGCGGCGACGCGCAGGATCAGTGGACGCTGCAGATGTTCCTGAATCTCGTGGTGTTCGACATGCCTATGCAGCAGGCCATCGACGAGCCGACCGTGCACAGCGTGCACTTCCCGTCGTCGTTCTATCCGCGCGAAGCTTTCCCCGCGCGGGTCGAAGCCGAAGATCGCATCGACCCGGCTGTGCTCGACGAGCTGCGCGCGCGCGGCCACGACATCGTTACGGTCGACGGCTGGTCGAACGGCAAGTGCATGGGCATCGCACGCGACGAACGCGGCGTGCTGCACTCCGGCGCGTCGTCGCGCGGGGAATTGGCCTATGCCACAGCGTACTGATGATCTACATGCAAATAGTGGATAGCAGATAGTGATAGCGAATGCCACCAGCGACGATCCACTATCCACTATCCACTATCCACTATCCACTATCTACTTTCTACTTTCTTACGACACGCTCACGTCGTGCGCACCGCTCTCGGCCTTGCCGGCCCCGGTGATGCGCACGAATTCGGCGTTCGCCCACAGCTCCTGAATGTTGGCGGCGCCGGCGTAGCTCAGGCCGGAGCGATAGCCGCCGATGAGCTGATACAACACGTCGCGCACCGGGCCGCGCGCCGGCACCATCGCCTCCACGCCCTCCGGAACCACGCGCTCCCATTCCTCCGGATCGACTTCGCGCTTCAGGTCGACTTCGCGCCGGTCGATGTTCGCCGTCAGCGACGCCATGCCGCGCACCACGCGATAGCGCCGGCCGTTGCGCACCACGCTCGCGCCCGGCGCTTCGTCGGTGCCCGCCAGCAGGCTGCCCAGCATGACGGTGCTAGATCCTGCCGCCAGCGCCTTGGTGATGTCGCCGCTCGTGCGGATGCCGCCGTCGGCGATGATCGGCACGCCGAGCTTCTGCCCGGCCTGCGCACATTCGTCCAGCGCCATCAGCTGCGGCACGCCGAAGCCGGTGACGATGCGCGTGATGCAGATCGACCCGGCGCCCACGCCGACCTTCACCGCATCCGCGCCCGCCGCGGCCAGGTCGTGCACGCCGGCCGCCGACGCCACGTTGCCGGCGACGACGTCGATGCTCGGAAATTTCTCTTTCAGCGCGCGCGTCATTTCGATCACGCTGTCGGAATGGCCGTGTGCGATGTCGATCACCAGTGCGTCGACGCCGGCGTGGACACACGCCGCGGCGCGCTCGAGGTCGTCGCGCTTCGTGCCGAGCGCCGCCGCCACGCGCAGCCGGCCGCGCTCGTCCTTCGTGGCGTTCGGCCAGCGCTCGAGCTTGACGATGTCCTGCGCCGTGATCAGCCCGCTCAGCGCGCCGTTCGCATCGAGCACCGGCAGCTTCTCGAGGCGATGCTTGTGCAGCACCGCGCGCGCAGCGTCCAGCGACGTTCCTTCTCGCACCGTCACCAGCTTTTCGCGTGGCGTCATCACCGCAGCGACCGGCTGTGCATCATCGGTCACGAACATCAGATCGCGCGTCGACACCAGCCCGACGAGCGCGCCGGCCGCGTCGACGACGAGCAGCCCGCCGATCGCATGTTCGATCAGCGCTTCCTTGGCCTGCCGCACGGTCGCCGTGTCCGCCAGCGTGTGCGGATGCTCGACGACGTAGCCCTCGGCTCGCTTCACGCGGGCCACTTCCTCGGCCTGCCGGTCGGTCGTCATGAACCGATGCAGCACGCCGAGGCCGCCGGCGCGCGCCATCGCGATCGCCATCGCGGACTCGGTCACCGTGTCCATGTTCGACGACACCACCGGCACGCCCAGACGAATGCGGCGCGTGAACTGCGTCGATGTGTCGACGGCGTGGCGCGAGCGAATGGACGAACGCTGCGGCACCAGCAGCACGTCGTCGAAGGTCAGTGCGGTTTCCGGACGAAGCTTCATATGATGACTCCTATGCGTCGTGCGCCGACGTCGTGCGTCGATGCGATGGTTCACGACGCCGTGCATTTTAGGTCGCATCCGAATGCGCTCATAATTTCGGGTGCATCCGCCGTTTGGGGCGAGTCTTTGCGATCGCCGGCGCAACACTACGCCTATCGCTGGTAATCCCTCGAATCGCACCAGGACCCACCCCCTTCGGGGGTGGGTGATGGTGCGATTCGAGGATTCCAACGAGCGTCGATCGCCGCGGTCGTCATTTCACCCCAAACGGCGGATGCACCCATAATTTCCGCCGTGGACAAACGCTATCGCATGCTCATCGACGCCCTCGACGGCACGCCGCGCGACGTGCAGCGGCTGCTGCGGCCGGTGTCGCCGGCCCACGCCGTGCAGACGCTCGCGAACGGCGCGCGCCTGATCGACGTCGTCGGCCAGTTGGTCGCCTACGAACCGGCGACGCGCACGAACCTCGAACGCATCCTCGCCGCAGATCATCCGACGCTCGTCGACGCCGCGCCGCCGTCGATCGACTTCGACGACGTCGGCCTCGCCATCGAGGCATTCACAAGTGAACGCGCGCGCACCGTCGCCCTGCTCGAAACGCTCGCGCAGGCACAGTGGCTGCGCACGGCGTCGCTCTCCGAACACGGCCCGGTGCGCCTGCGCACGCTCGTCGAGCGCCTCGTCGCGCACGACAACACACAGCTGGCGCGCATCGTCGACATGAGAGAATCGGTCGACCGACTTCGTTAAAAACCGACAACCGATGAGCACTGACAACCGTTTCAACAAACTCCTGCACGACGCCGTCCGCGACGATGCGCCGATCATGATCGACGGCGCGATGGGCACCATGCTGATGGCCGCCGGCCTCATGTTCGGCGACCCGCCCGATCAGTGGAACGTGCTGCCCGACAAACAGGACAAAGTGCGCGCCGTCTACCGCGGCTATCTGCAGGCCGGCTCGCAGATCATCCTGACGAACAGCTTCGGCGGCACGTCGTATCGCCTGAAGATGCACCAGCTGCAGGACCAGGTCTTCGAGATCAACCGCGCCGCCGCCGCGCTGGCGCGCGAGGAGGCCGGCGATCGCGTCGTGGCCGGCTCTATGGGGCCGACCGGCGAACTCTTCGAGCCGATGGGCCAGATGACGTATGCCGGCGCCGTCGATGCATTCGCCGCGCAGGCCGAAGGGCTGGCCGCCGGCGGCGCCGACGTGCTGTGGGTCGAGACGATGAGCGACTTGAACGAAGTGCGCGCCGCGATCGAAGGCGCACGCCGCGCCGCGCCGCACCTGCCCGTCGCCTGCACGATGACGTTCGACACGCGCGGCTTCACCATGATGGGCGTCAGCCCGCAGCAGGCCATGCAGGAGCTCGCGTCGCTGAACATCGCCGCGCTCGGCGGCAACTGCGGCAACGGGCCCGACGAGCTCGAAGCAGTCGTCTATTCGATGCGCAAGGAAAACCCGGACCTGCCGCTGATCGCCAAGAGCAACGCCGGCATGCCGGTGCTGATCAACGGCAAGACGACCTACGTCGCCACGCCCGACGTCATGCGCCACCACGCCCAGCGCTTCCGCGCGCTCGGCGCACGACTCATCGGCGGCTGCTGCGGCAACACGCCCGCCCACGTCGCCGCCATGCGCCAGGCGCTCTTCGAGGAAGCGCCCCTCGATCCCGGCTCGGTCACCCTCACCGTCGACGTCGCCGAACGCAAGACGGGCAGCACAGAACGGCGTTCACGACGTAGAGAGTAGGAAGTCATAGTGGATAGTAATAGTGGCTAGTTATAGTCGAGAGTGACTGTCCACTATCACTATCGACTATCACTAGCCACTATCACTAGCCACTATCACTATCCACTCTTATGTCCCCCACCGCCCTGCTCACCTGCGGCGCGCTCGCCCGTGAAGTGCTGGCGATCGTGCGCAGCCGCGGATGGGACGTCGAGGTGCACGCGATCTCGGCGCGCGAGCACATGACGCCGATGCGCATCGCGCCGCTCGTCGAGCGCAGGCTGCGCGAGCTGCTGCCGCGCGTCGAGCGCGTCGCCGTGGTCTATGGCGACTGCGGGACGCGCGGCGAGCTGGACGAAGTGCTGCAGCGATTCGGCGTGCCGCGCGTCGCCGGGCCGCACTGCTACGAGATGTACGCCGGCGCGGATTTCACCGCGCTCGCTGCGGAGGAGCCGGGCACCTTCTTCCTGACGGACTTTCTGCTGCGCAGCTTCGACGGCCTGGTTTGGAAGGGGCTCGGGCTCGATCGACATCCGCAGCTCGCCGCGGATTACTTCGGCAACTACACGCGCGTGGTGTATCTCGTGCAGTTCGAGGACGCGACGCTGCGCGCACGCGCCGCAGCCGTCGCCGCGCGGCTCGGACTTTCACTGGAAATCAGACGCACCGGCTGCGGCGCGCTCGAATCGCGGCTGGTGACGCTGATCGAAGAAATGCGCGCGGGGCTGCACGCCCCGCGCCGGGAGGCACTCGATGACAACGACCGTTCAGATTCTGTATTGGCGCGACATCCCGTCGCAGGTGCGCGCACGCGCCGGCCGCGAGCGCGTCAGCGTGGCGCTCAGCGCCCGATTCCAGGAAGCCATTGACGCCGCCGCCATGGCCAGCGGCCTCATCGGCTCCGACGACTACACGAACGCCTTCGTCTGGGGCGAGCCAATGGAACACCCCGGCTCCCCAGAACAGGCCGCTGCGGAAGTCGCGGCGCGAATAGAGGCGGAGTGGAGCAGAAAGTGATAGTCAGTAGTCGATAGTGGATAGCGATAGTGGATAGTGTGAATAGGGCAGGACTATCCACTATCACTATCGACTATCACTCTTCCCACCCTACACATCCAAATTCTTGACGTCCTTCGCGTGCCGAGTGATGAATGCCTTGCGCGGCGGAACGGCGTTGCCCATCAGCATGTCGAACGTGCGATCGGCTTCGGCGGCGTCGTCGATGGTCACCTTCAGCATGGTGCGATTCTTCGGGTCCATCGTGGTTTCCCAGAGCTGTTCCGGATTCATTTCGCCCAGGCCCTTGTAACGCTGCGTGTAGACCTCGGTGGGCTTGGTGATGTCCAGCCCCTGCGCCTTGAGCTGCGTATACAGCGCATCGCGGTCGCTGTCGTTGAACACGTAATGCACGGCCTTCTTGCCTTTGCGCACTTCGACGCGAAAGAGCGGCGGCTGCGCGATGTACAGGTGCCCGCCTTCGACCAGCGACTGCATGTAGCGGAAGAAGAACGTCAGCAGCAGCGTGCGAATGTGGCTGCCGTCGACGTCGGCGTCCGTCATCAGCACCACGCGGTCGTAGCGCCGATTCTCCAGGTTGAACTGCTCGCCGATGCCGGTGCCGAGCGCGCTGATCAGCGCCTTGACCTCGTCGCTGGTGAGAATCTTGTCGAGCCGCGCGCGCTCGGTGTTCATGATTTTGCCGCGCAGCGGGAGGATCGCCTGGAAATGCCGGTCGCGGCCCTGCTTGGCGCTGCCGCCGGCCGAGTCGCCTTCGACGATGTACAGCTCGCACTTGAGCGGATCGCGCTCCGAGCAGTCGGCCAGCTTGCCGGGCAGCGTGCCGCTCTCGAGTGCGCTCTTGCGGCGCACCAGCTCGCTGGCCGCCTTGGCCGCTTCGCGCGCGCGCTGCGAAATCAGACACTTCTCGATGATCTGCTTGGCCTCGCGCGGATTCTGTTCGAGGAACTCGCTCAGCGATTCACGCACCATCTGCTCCACCGCCGATTTCGCGTCGGGGTTCATCAGGCGGTACTTATTCTGCGAGTCGAACTGCGGCTCCGGATGCTTCACGCTCACGATCGCAGTGATGCCTTCGAGCGTGTCGCGGCTGTCGAGGTTGCCGTCTTTGTCCTTGAGAATGCCGCTCTTTCGCGCGAAGTCGTTCAGCGTGCGCGTGATCGCGCTGCGAAAGCCGGTCTGATGCGCGCCGCCGCCCGGGTTGATGATCGTATTCGTGAAGAAATACTCGCTCGACGCCGTGGCGTCGGTGTACTGCATCGCGAATTCCACCACGATGTTGTCGATCTTCTTCTCGGCGTAGATGACCGAATGCACGTGTTCTTTGTTGCGGTTCAGATAGCGCACGAACGCGCTGATGCCGTCCTCGAAGAAGAACGTCATCTCACGATCGTCACGCTCGTCGCGGAAGACGATCATGATGCCGCGCGTGATGAACGCCATCTCGCGGAAACGCTGCACCAGGACTTCCCACTTGAAGCTGTTGTCGTCCTTAAAAATCGCGACGTCGCGCAGGAACTTCGTGCTCGTGCCGGTGTCGTCCTTCTTCGTGGCGCCCACCGTCTCGACTGGGCCGGCCGCCTTGCCTTCCTTGTACGCCTGCCGGTAAATCTTGCCGTCGCGACGCACCTCGACTTCACACCACGACGACAGCGCGTTCGTCGCCTTCACACCCACGCCGTGCAGGCCGCCCGACGTCGAATACGCGCCCGAACCGAACTTGCCGCCGGTCATCGGATTGGTCATCGCCAGCTCCAGCGTGCTGACCGTTTTGCCCGTGCGCTGCAGATAGCTCGGGTTCACGTCGACCGGGATGCCGCGCCCGTTGTCGCGCACCATGATCGACTCATCGGCGCCGATCGTGATTTCGATGCGATTGCAGTATCCGGCCAGCGCTTCGTCGATGCTGTTGTCCACCACCTCGTAAATCAGGTGATGCATCGCCTTGCTGTCGCTGCCGCCGACGTACATGCCCGGACGCAGCCGGATGTGCGCGATGCCCTCCATCGCCTCGATCTGATCCGCCGTATAGTCCTGGGGTTTGCGCTCGATCGTATTCGTTGCGTCTGACATTGTGAAGCGTGAATTTTACCGCGTCTGCCGTCTGCCGTCTGCCGTCTGCCGTCAAAAAATAAACGGCACGAACCGCCGCGTGCGCGCCATGTACGCGCGGTACGGCTCGCCGATCTGGCGCGCCAGCAGCGCTTCCTCGCGCGGCACGCGATTGACGTACGCCCAGATCAGCAGCACGCCCGAGATCGCCGCACCCAGCCACGTCGACAGCACCATGCCGAAGCCGAACGCGCTCATCACGCCGCCGGTGTACGCCGGGTGCCGCACCAGCGCATACGGCCCGCGGTCGATCACCGCATGGTCGCGCTGCACCGCCACCTCGCCGGTGAAGAATTTGCCGAGCTCACGCTGCGCCCAGAAGCGCAGCAGCCAGCCGCCGAGCAAGAGCGCGTAGCCGCCGTAGACCATCGCCGTGCGCGCCGGTCCGCTCAGCACGCCGATTTGAAGAAATCCCAGCACCAGCCGCGCAAACAGGCCGAACAGAATCGCGAACTGCACCGACGGAAACGGCGGCTTCTCGCGCACGGCGTCGGCCGGCGCCAGCCGCCGCCGCCGCGATTCCGTCGCCATGAACGCGAACTGCACGAACGTGAACAGAATCGCGGAAAGTGGCGTCTCGAACACGCCGCTCGGGCCGATGAAATACTCGTACATAACTTCGCAACTGTAAACCGCCACGGTCGGTTCGGCAAGCCACGCGCACTGCCGTCACCTTCGAAACGACGGAAAGGTACCCGGCTTCTAAGAAGCCGGGTACCTTTCCGTCGTTTCGAAGGTCGCCCCGCTTCGCTACACTTCACCCCCATGCCTCGCTTCCACGTCGGCGTCGATATCGGCGGCACCTTCACCGACCTCATCCTCGTCGATCCCACCACCGGCCGGTTCCTCCTCGGCAAGGAGCTCACCACCCCCGACGACCCGTCGCGCGCCGTCGAAACCGTGCTCGCCGACGCCCTGCGCCGCGCCGAGGCCTCCCCCGCCGACGTCGCCCGCATCGTCCACGGCACCACGCTCGTCACCAACGCCGTCATCGAGCGCAAGGGCGCCCGCACCGCGCTCCTCACCAGCACCGGCTTCCGCGACTCCGTCGAAATCAGCCGCGAAAATCGCTACGACCTCTACGACCTGCTGCTCGAAAATCCGCGCCCGCTCGTCGATCGCCACCTGCGCGTCGAAGTCCCGCAGCGCACGCTCGCCGACGGCTCTCCCCTCCTCCCGCTCGACGAAGCCTTCGTCGCCCGCCTCGCCGCCGAACTGGCCGCGGCCGGCGTCGAGGCCGCCGCCGTCTGCTTCCTGCACAGCTTCACCGATCCGCACGACGAACGCCGCGCCCGCGACATCCTGCACGCCGCCGCCCCGCACATCCGCGTCTCGATCTCCTCGGACGTCAACCCGGAAATCCGCGAGTTCGAACGCGCGTCCACCACCATCGTCAATGTCTACGTGCAGGCGCGCGTCGAACGCTACCTGCGCGAACTCGCCGACCGCCTCGCCGGCATGGGCTTCGAAGGCCGCTTCTACCTGATGCTCTCCTCCGGCGGCATCGCCACGATCGACACCGCCGTCGATTTCCCGGTGCGGCTGCTCGAATCCGGCCCGGCCGCCGGCGCCCTCGCCGCCGCCCGCTACGGCGCAGCCGCCGCACTCGACAGCCTGATCTCCTTCGACATGGGCGGCACCACCGCCAAAATCGCCGTCGTTGACGACGGCCGCCCGCTCATCGCCCACGACTTCGAGGTCGATCGCCGCTATCGCTTCAAGAAGGGCTCCGGCCTGCCAGTGCGCATCCCCGTCATCGAAATGATCGAGATCGGCACCGGCGGCGGCTCGATCGCCCGCGTCGACACCCTCGGCCTGCTCAAGGTCGGCCCCGATTCCGCCGGCTCACTGCCCGGCCCGGTCTGCTACGGCCGCGGCGGCGCGCAGCCCACCGTCACCGACGCCGACCTCGTGCTGGGCTACCTCGACCCGGCCTTCTTCCTCGGCGGCCGCATGCCGCTCGATCACGCCGCCGCATCCGATGCCATCCGCCGCGCCGTCGCCGAGCCGCTCGGCATGGACGTGCCCTCCGCCGCGTGGGGCATCCACCAGGTCGCCAACGAAAGCATGGCCAACGCCGCGCGCGTGCACACGCTCGAACGCGGCCGCGACCCGCGCCGGCTGCCGATCTTCGCCTTCGGCGGCGCCGGCCCGGTGCACGCCTGCCGCATCGCCCAGGCGCTCGGCTCCCCGTCGCTGCTCTTCCCGCTCGGCGCCGGCGTGATGAGCACGTTCGGCTTCCTCTGCGCCCCGCTCGCCTTCGACTTCGTGCGCTCGTGGCGCACGCGCCTCGATGCCCTCGATTTCTCCCGCGCCGCCGCGCTCTTCGCCGAAATGGAAGCGCAGGGCGAAGCGCTGCTGGCCCAGTCCGGCGTCGACCGCGCGCAGATCACGCACCGCCGCGAAGCCGACATGCGCTACGTCGGCCAGGGCCACGAGATTCGCGTCGAGCTGCCGGCCGGCGCGCTCGCGGCCGAACACGCCCCGGCCATCGCCGACGCCTTCCGCCGCGCCTACCAGCGCCTCTACGAACGCCTCGGCCCGCCGGTGGCGCTCGAAATTCTCAATTGGCGCGTCACGTCGTCCGGCCCCGATCCACGCCTGGCGCTGCGCTTCGAAGGCGATGCGACCGGCGACGCCGCCCTCGCCGTTCGCACGCACCGCGAC
>JBIIIA010000282.1:0-4695 GCA_044235195.1 Thermoflexales bacterium | reverse complement strand
CGAAGTCGATGTCCTGCAGCACCAGCGCGTTGTCGGCCGCCGATTCGTTGTCGTCGTAGCCGAACGACACGCCTTCGAAGCGCAGGCGCGCGGCGTGCGTCGCGGCAGGCGCGCGCGGCGACGGCGGATCCTGCACTTTGCTGCGGATGGCCACCAGCTCGGCCACGCGTTCGATGCCGGCGCTGGCGCGCTGCAGGTCGTCGAGCTGTTCGGTCACCATGCGCAGGTTCGAGGACAGAGTGCCGGTGTAGTCGAAGATCAGGTAGACGGTGCCGAGCGTGACCGCGCCGATGCCCAGCAGCACCGCGCCGGATGCGATGGCGGCCGAGTTGCCGACCGCGAAAAGAATGATGGCCGACGAAAAGAGAAATCGTCCGAAGAGCGCCGCGCGCATCGACTTGGAGAAGAGCGTGCGCATGAGCATGGTCTGCATGCGCAGCGTGTGCGCCTCGGCGCCGCTCGAGCGGATGTCCTCCAGGCCGGACAGGCGCTCTTCCCAAAACGCCGACAGGTCGGCCATCGCCTGGCGCTGGTCTTTGAAATGCGGGACGGCGATGCCCTTGGCGCGCCGCAGCACCAGCAGCACCAGCAGCGCGTAGGCCGTCATCGTCGCGCCGATGCGCCAGTCTTCGTAGAACATCACCGCCAGCACGCCGGCCATCAGCACGAACGTGCCCAGCACCTTGACGATGAACTGCGAGAAGAAGTTCGACAGCGCCGTCACGTCGCCGTCGATGCGCTCGATCATCTCGCCGGCGGTGTGCGCCTTGTGAAAGCTCATGTCGAGGCCGAGCGTGTGCCGCGCCAGGTCGGCCCGCAGCGCGTTCGTGGCCGACCAGGCCACGTCTTCGCCGACGTACGCCGCCAGGCCGGACGCGATGTTGCCGAGCACGGCGGTCCCGGCGAAGAGCGCGGCGATCCAGATCAGCTCGCCGGCCACCGGCGACGCCGCCGTGTCGATGAAGTGGCGCAGGATCTGCGGGTTCACCAGCTGCAGGCCGATGTTGGTGAACAGCAGCGCGAACAACGCCGCCATCCTGCCCTTGTGCGGCAGCAGATAGCGCCAGAGCAGCGACAGGGAAGAGCCGATCGGAATGCCGACACCCGCAGGCTTCTCCCCTTTCGTGATCAATGCTCTCCCGCAGCCTGCGCGCGCACCAGGCGCGCATAGTAGCCGTCCTGCTGCATCAGCGAGAGATGGTTGCCGGTCTCCAGCACGCGCCCGTCCTTGAGCACCACGATCTGATCGGCGCGCCGGATCGTCGACAGGCGATGCGCGATGACGATCGACGTACGGCCCTGCATCAGCCGCTCGAAGGCCTGCTGAATCAGCATCTCGGTCTCGGTGTCGACGGCGCTGGTCGCCTCGTCGAGCACGAGGATGCGCGGATCGGCGAGGATCGCGCGCGCGATGCTGAGCAGCTGCCGCTGGCCGACGGAGAACATCGAGCCGCGCTCGGTGGCGACGGTCTCGTAGCCGTCGTTCAGCTTCTCGATGAACTCGTGGCAGTTGGCCAGCTTCGCCGCCGCGATCACTTCCTGCATCGACGCATCCGGGCGGCCGTAGCGGATGTTCGCCGCGATGGTGTCGGTGAAGATGAACGGCTCCTGCAGCACCATGCCCACCTGCGCCCGCAGCGACTGCTGCGTCACCGCGCGCACGTCGTGCCCGTCGATCGTGATGCGGCCGCCGGTCACGTCGTAGAAGCGCGACACCAGGCTGGCGATCGTGGTCTTGCCGCTGCCCGTCTGCCCGACGAGCGCCACCATCTGGCCCGGCTGAATCGTCAGGTTGACCTTGTGCAGCACCAGCCGCGCCGGGTCGTAGCCGAAGTCGACGTCCTCGAGCCGGACTTCACCGACGACGCGCGGCAGCGCCTTCGCGTCGGGCGCGTCCTTGATCGCCTGCGGCGTGTCAAGCAGCTGGAAGACTTTATCGGCCGAAGCCAGCGTCGCCTGCATGACGACGTACAGGTTCGTCAGCGTGCTGATCGGCGTCCACAGGTTGTTGATGTACGCGGTGAACGCCAGCAGCGTGCCCACCGTCAGCACCTCGTCGCCCACCCAGTTGAAGCCGCGCGCCGAGACGAACAGGATGATCACCAGCGCGCCGGCGCGCGTGATTTCGACCAGCGGCGAGAACCACGACTGCAGCGCGATGACCTTCATCCATTCGGTGACGACCTTGTCGTTGGCCTTGCGGAACTGGCCGAGGTTGACGTTCTCGCGCACGAACGCCTGAATCACGCGCATGCCGGCGATGTTCTCCGCGAGAAAGATGTTGAACAGCGTCATGTTCTCGCGGACTTTTTCCCAGCCTTCGTGCAGGCGCGGGCGCATGTAGATGCCGATCAGCGTCAGGATCGGCAGCATGAACAGCGCGATCAGCGTCAGCGTCGGGTTGATGGCCAGCATCAGGATGATGACCATGACGCCGGCCATCACGTCGTGCGCGACGTTGGCCATCTGGTTCGTGAGAAAGTCGTTCAGCGTGCTGGCGTCGCCGATGAAGCGCGTCATCGTCTTGCCGACGGGCTCGCGCTCATGAAAATTGAACGACAGGCGCGCCACGTGATAGAACAGCTCGCGGCGCAGGTCGACAAGAATATTCAGGCTGATGCGCGCCATGAACATCGAGCGCACCAGCACGCCGACCCACACTGCGGCGTGCGCACCGGCCGCCAGCAGCAGCAGCGGCACGAAGCCGTCGGGGTTTTTCTTGGCGATGTGCTCGTCGATCAGAATGCGGTCGAGATACGGATAGAACTGCGAAATGACGATGCAGAAGATGTAGACCGACAGCGCGAAGAAGAATCGCCCGCGGTACGGCCGCAGATACGTGAACAAACGGCGCAGCGTGCCGCCCGCCGGCGGCGGCGGCGCGGACTGCTCGTCCGGGTCGTCGAACGCATCCTGGCGGCGATAGATGGGCTTTACAAGACGACGCAGCATGTCAGGAGGCCTCCGGCAGGAATCGCGGCGTGACGTCGACCGGCTCGGCCAGCGCCTCGGCCGTGGCCATGCGCTGCAGCTCGAGGACCTGGCGGTAGTAGCCGCTGGCGGCGATCAGCTCGCTGTGCGTGCCGCGCTCGAGGATGGAGCCTTCCTTGAGCACGATGATGTTGTCGGCTTTTTCGACAGTCGACAGACGATGGGCGATCAGGATCGTGGTGCGTCCCTGCATGACGGTGGCGATGGCGGCCTGCAGCAGCTTCTCGGTCTCGGCGTCCAGCGCCGACATGGAGTCGTCGAGGATCAGAATTTTCGGGTCGAGCAGAATGGCGCGCGCGATGGCCACGCGCTGGCGCTGGCCGCCGGAGAGGCCGACGCCGCGCTCACCGACGCGCGTGTCGTAGCCGTTCTTCATCTTCACGATGAAGTCGTGCGCCTGCGCCAGCCGCGCCGCCCGTTCGATCTCTTCGCGCGTGGCATCCGGCCGGCCGAACGCGATGTTCTCCGCCACGGTCGCCGAGAACAGCAGGTTGTCCTGCGAGACGTAGCCGATCTGCCGGCGCAGCGTCGGCAGGTCCATCTGGCGCACGTCGACGCCGTCGATGGTGATCACGCCGGAGCTCGGGTCGTAGTAGCGGCCGAGCAGGTTGATCAGCGTGCTTTTGCCGGCCCCGGTCGCGCCGACCAGCGCCAGCGAACTGCCGGCCGGCACGCGCAGGTCGATGTTGTTCAACACGTGCGCCTTCGACGTGGCGTAGGCGAACGAGACGTCGCGGAATTCGATCTCACCGCGCATCGCCGTCGATGCGACCGCCGCATCCTTCTGCGAGCGAATCGTCACCGGTTCATCCAGCAGCTCGAAGATGCGCACGCTGGCCGTCGCCGTCTGGCTGAAGGCGTTCAGCTGCGTGCCCAGCGCGTTGATGGCGCCCAGCAGCAGCATGCTCAAGCTGACGAGCGCCACCAGCGTGCCGATGCTGATTTCGTCGTTCATCACGCGGTAACCGCCGATGCCGAACAGCGCAATCTGCATGAAGCGGCCGATGCTGCCGACGAACACCCATTTCTTGTTCCACGAATCCTGGATTTCGATGTTGCCTTTCATCACCGCCTGCACGGCGGCGTCGAACTTGCCCTCTTCCTGCACTTCCTGCGCGAACGATTTGACCACCTTGATGCCCGACAGGCTGTCCTGCAGCGTGGAGGACAGTTTGGCGAAGCGCTCGTGCTGCAGGCTCCACGGCTTCGCCAGGCTGTGATGAATCAGATACAGCCCGATGCCCGAGCCGATCATCGGCAGGATGGCGACCGCCGCCAGCAGGAAGTCCTGGTTGAGCGCCGCGATGCTGGCCAGGATGATCGTAAAAATGTGGCTGAACGACTCGACGAGGATCTGCGACAGGAACAGGCGCGTGCTCTCGACGTCGCTGCTGATGCGCGACATCAGGCGGCCGGTCTGTTCTTTGTCGTAGAAGCTGTACTGCAGCGACAGCATCTTGCGATACAGCGCCGCGCGCACGTCGGTCATCACGAGCTGACCGAGGCGGTTCTGCCCGTACGAATAGAAGTACGTCATCGTCGTGCGCACGATGGTGACGGCGACGAACGCACCAAGGTACGGCAACAACAGATCGAGGCGAGACGCTCCGATCACGTCGTCGACGATGGCCTTGGTAACGAGGGGGCCGATCGTGAGCATCGCCGAAAGCAGCACGTTGACGATCGTCAGGGCGATGAAAAACC
>JBIIIA010000281.1:0-4712 GCA_044235195.1 Thermoflexales bacterium | reverse complement strand
GCTGGAGGGGCGGCAAGGGGGCCGGGGGTAGGAATCGAGGGGATAGGGGAGGGTGCACGTCCCCGCATGCGCTCATGTAGCGGAGGCTGCACCCGGCGCTGCACGTAAAATCATGGCGCTGTGCTCGACAAGTACGTTCGTTTCGGCAGAATCGTTCTCGGTTACGTCCTCTTCGTGATTCTATGGGGGGCGTGGGTGCGCGCTTCCGGATCCGGGGCCGGGTGCGGCGATCACTGGCCGTTGTGCGACGGCGCACTGATCCCGGCGACGCCGGCGTTGACGACGCTCATCGAACTCTTTCATCGCGCCACGAGCGGCGTGGCGTTTTTGCTCGTGCTGGCGCTCTTTCTGTACGCGCGCCGCGTGTTCGGCGCCGGCCATCCGGCGCGGCGAGCAGCCGGCGCGTCGTTCGTGCTGATCACCGTCGAATCGCTGATCGGCGCGGTGATCGTGCTGGCCGGGCTGTTCGGCGACAACGCGTCGCTGGTGCGCGGCGCGACCGTCGGTGCGCATTTTGTGAACACGCTCGTGCTGCTGGCGGCGCTGGTCGCATCGTTGTTGTTCGTGCGTGACGAACGTCCGCTGCAGTGGCGAAATTGGGATCGCACGCGCGCGCTGCTGTGGCTGGGGATGATCGGCTGGCTGGCGCTCGGGGCGACCGGCGCCGTCGGCGCATTGAGCCGCACGCTGTACCCGTCGAATTCGCTGGTCGAGGCGCTGACCAAGGAATTCGCCCCCGACGCGCCGCTTCTGCTGCGCCTGCGATCGCTGCACGTGGTCGTCGCGGTGGGCATGGGGGCGTATCTCTCGGTGCTGGCGATTCACTTGTCGCGTCGTTCGGTGACCACGTCGCGGCTGGCGGTGATCGTCACGTCGCTGTTCTTCGCGCAGTCGGCGCTCGGCATGGCCAACGTGCTGCTCGTGGTGCCGACGCCGGTGTTGCAGTTGTCGCATCTCCTGCTGATGGACGTCCTCTGGATGGCGTACGTGGTGATCGTGATGCGCGAGAGCCGTGTGCAGGCGGAGCCGAATCCGCGGCCGAACCACGCCCGCGGCGCGTATACTAACGAGCCGTCCGCGCTTCGCAAGGCCGCGGCGGAGTGATGCATTGTCGCGGCCCGGCAGCAGCATGCGGGTGCGAAATATTCCGAGAAGAGGTTTTCAGCGATGTCAGGACACAGCAAATGGGCGACGATCAGGCGGGCGAAGGGTGCGGCCGATGCCAAGCGCGGCGCGATGTTCACGAAGCTTACGCGTGAAATCGTGGCGGCGGCGCGAGAAGGCGGCGGCAACATCGAATTCAACGTGCGTCTGCGCCTGGCGGTCGACAAGGCCAAGGCCGGCAACATGCCGAAGGACAACATCGAGCGCGCCATCGCGCGCGCGACCGGCCAGGGCGAGGACGCAGCCAACTTCGAGGAAGTGACCTACGAGGTGTATCTGCCGCACAAGGTTCCGGCCCTCGTGTCCGTCGTCACCGACAACCGCAATCGCACCGTGGCGGACGTGCGCAAGCTGATCACGCGCGCCGGCGGCCAGTTCGACGGGGCGGCGGTGATGTGGCAGTTCAATCGCAAGGGCGTGATCGTCGTCGAGAAGAGCCCCTCCGCGTCGTTCGACGCCGTGTTCGAGATCGCGCTCGAAGCCGGCGCCGAGGACATTCAGGACGGTGAGGAAGCCATCGAGATCAGCACCGAGCCCGAGTCGTTTCGCGCCGTGCGCGACGCGCTCGTCGGCAAGAACGTCCCGCTCGCTTCGGCCGAACTCGCCATGGTGCCCACCACGACCACCGAGCTCGACGAAGAAAAGACCGAGCAGGTCATGAACGTCATCGATCAGATCGAAGAGCTCGACGACGTGCAGACGGTCTACCACAACCTGCAGTTGTGATTTACCTCGGCATCGATCCTGGCATCGCTCGCTGTGGCTACGGCCTGATCGAGGAGCATCGCGACGGATCGCTCACGTCGATCGCGTACGGTGTGATCGAGACGCCGAAGATCGAATCGCTGCCGGAGCGGCTGCTGGCGTTGTATGAAGCGCTGCGGGCGCTGCTCGATCGTTTTCAGCCGGACGAAGTGGCGGTCGAGGAATTGTTCTTCGCCAAGAACATCACCAATGCGATCCCGGTGGCCCATGCGCGCGGTGCCGTGCTGCTGACGTTGCAGCAGCGCGGCCTGCGTGTAGCCGAATACACGCCGATGGAAGTCAAGCAGGCGGTTTCCGGCTACGGCGGCGCGGACAAGAAGCAGATGCAGGAGATGGTGCGCATGCTGCTGAACCTCGAAAAGATTCCGCGCCCGGACGATGCTGCCGATGCGCTGGCCGTGGCGGTCACACATGCCAGCTCGCGGCGCATGGCCGGCCTGCGCTGAGGGAATTTCTCCGCCGTTCGCGCTACACTTTGCAGCGTGATTTCACGACTGCGCGGCGCCGCGCTCACCGTCAAACCTCCGATCGCCGTCGTCGACGTCGGCGGCGTCGGCTACAAGCTCATCTGTTCCCAGGCGGCGCTCGAGTCGCTCGCGCCCGGCCGTCCCTGCGATCTGCACACGCACATGATCGTCCGTGAGGACGACATCTCGCTGTACGGATTCATCTCCGAAGAGGAAGTCGACCTCTTTCTGCTTCTATTGAGTGTGCAGGGCGTGGGCGCCCGCACGGCGATCGCGATGCTGTCGAAGCTGTCGCCGCAGATGCTGCGCAGCGCGATCGTCAATCAGCAGACGGAGACGCTGTCGCGCGTGCCGGGCATCGGCAAGAAGACCGCCGAGAAAATCGTGTTCGCGTTGAAGGACAAGCTCGGCGGCCTCGACGTCGCTCCGGGCGCCGAAGTCGCGGCCGGCGCGCCGCTCACCGCGTCCGATGCCGAAGTCATCGCCGCGCTCACGTCGCTGGGATATTCGATCGCCGAGGCGCAGGCGGCCTTCGCGTCGCTGCCGCGCGGCGAGAAACTCGACCTCGAAGAAAAGATTCGGCGCTGTCTGGCGTTTTTCGGATGAGCCTATGAATAGTGTGTGCATTTACTGCGGTTCGTCGGCGGGCGCGCGGCTGGTGTACCTCGATCTGGCGACGGCGATGGGGCGTGCGCTGGCACGGCGCGGCGTGACGCTGGTGTACGGCGGTGCGGCGGTCGGGCTGATGGGTGCGGTGGCCGACGGCGCGCTGGCGAACGGCGGGCGCGTCGTCGGCGTGATTCCGGCTGCGCTCGAAGACAAGGAAATCGCCCACCGCGGCCTGAGCGAGCTGCACGTCGTCGGCGGCATGCACGAGCGCAAGGCGCAGCTGATCGATCGCGCCGATGCGCTGATCGCGCTGCCGGGCGGCTTCGGCACGTGGGATGAATTGTGCGAAGCGGTGACGTGGGCGCAGCTCGGCTATCACGCCAAACCGTGCGGCGTGCTGAACGTCGACGGCTACTACGACGGCCTGCTGATGCAGCTCGAGCGCGCCGTGGCCGACGGGTTCGTGCGCGCGCATCATCGCGACATCCTCGTCGTGGACGACGACGTCGAGCGGCTGCTCGATCGCGTGGCGCAGCATCGCATGCCGAATCTGCCGAAGTGGGTCGGCCGGGAATCGATGTAAAGCGATGCGCGTCGTCACGTTGAATCTGCTGCGCGACCTGACGCGCTGGGACGAGCGCAAGCAGCTGCTGCTCGCCGAATTCGAGCGCCTGCAGCCGGACGTGATCGCGCTGCAGGAAGTGGCGCTGCCGCTGAACACCGCGCAGTGGCTGGCCGAACGGCTGCACGGCTACGCGGTGCACCTCACGCCGAAGAGCGGGCGCATGGGCGCGCGCGAGGCGCTGGCCACGCTGACGCGGCTGCCGGTGCGCGACGTGCATCACATCGACCTCGGCTCGCAGCATCGCGTGGCGCAGGCGCTGCGCCTGGAGGGCGATCATCCGCTCACGCTGGTCAACGGGCACTTTCACTGGTCGCCCGGCGATTCGGCCGAACGCGCGCGGCAGATTCGACAGGTGCGCAGCTGGATCAAACACGTGCACGCCGGCGACGCGCGCGCCGGCATCGTCGTCTGCGGCGATTTCAACGGCACGCCCGAGTCGCGCGCCATGCGCCTGATGCACGAGGAATTCGCCAGCGCGCACGCCGTTCATCACGGCGCCGAGCCGGAGTACACCGTGCCGACGCCGCTGCACATTTCGCAGAGCATGTGGCGCACCACGGCGCTGCGGCTGTACAACCTGGCGCTGCGGCGCAGCAGCTCCCCGTGGCGCGGCACCGTGGATTACATCTTCGTGAGCCGCAACCTGCGCGTGCAGTCCTGCCATGTCGTCTTCGACCGGCCGGCCGCGCACGACGCTACGCTGTATCCGTCCGATCACCTGGGCTTGGTGGCGGAGCTGGGGGGAGCTCCTAATCCCTAACCCCTGATCCCTTTCCCCTTGTTCGGCGGGGATTCCCTCATCCTATAATTGCGAACTCATGGCATCCACGGACAGGCTCGATCAAATTGAACGCGAGGCGCTGGCGGCGCTGAGCGAGGCGGCGGACGCAGCGGCGCTGCAGGCGTGGCAGGGCGCGATTTTCGGCACCAAGCGCAGCAAGGGCGCGCTCGATGAAGCGATGTCGGCGCTCGGCGGGCTGACGAAGGAAGAGCGGCCGGCGTTCGGCAAGCGCGCCAACGAAGTGAAGCAGGCGCTGACGGCGGCGTTCGATGCGCGCGCGCAGCAGGTCAAAGAAGCCGAG
>JBIIIA010000280.1:0-4715 GCA_044235195.1 Thermoflexales bacterium | reverse complement strand
GCGTTGCCGACGATGCGGCGGATGGGCTCCTCGAGCGCGCGCTTGAGGATGTTCACGCCGACCTGCGCATCGGGCTGGTCGAGCTTGACGCTGTCCAGCGCCTTCGAGGCGTGGATCAGAGCGACGCCGCCGCCGGGGACGATGCCCTCTTCCACCGCGGCGCGCGCGGCCGACAGCGCGTCCTCGACGCGATGCTTCTTTTCCTTGAGCTCGGTCTCGGTCGCCGCACCCACGCGGATGACCGCCACGCCGCCGGCCAGCTTGGCCAGGCGCTCGTTCAGCTTCTCCTTGTCGTAGTCGCTGGTGCTCTTGTCGATCTCGGCGCGGATCTCCTCGATGCGAGCCTTGATCGCCTTGTCATTGCCCTCGCCGTCGATGATCGTGGTGTCGTCCTTGGTCGAAACCACGCGCGCGGCGCCGCCCAGGTCCTCGATCGTGGCGCCTTCCAGCTTGCGGCCGAGCTCCTCGGTGATGACCGTGGCGCCCGTCAGGATCGCGATGTCCTGCAGCATGGCCTTGCGGCGATCGCCGAAGCCCGGCGCCTTCACCGCCAGCACGTTCAGCATGCCGCGCAGCTTGTTCAGCACCAGCGTCGCCAGCGCCTCGCCGTCCACGTCCTCGGCGATGATCACCAGGTCGCGCTTGCCGCGCTGCACCAGCTTCTCCAGCAGCGGGATGATGTCCTGCGCCGCAGAAATCTTCTTGTCGTAGATCAGGATGTAGGCATCCTTGATCTCGGCCGTCATCGTCTCCGGCGCGGTGATGAAATACGGCGACAGATAGCCGCGGTCGAATTCCATGCCCTCGACGTACTCGGTCTCGAAGCTGAGCGACTTGCTCTCTTCGACCGTGATGACGCCGTCCTTGCCGACCTTGTCCATCACGTCGGCGATCAGCGAGCCGATCTCCTCGTCCTGCGCCGAAATCGAGGCGACCTGCTTGATCTGGTCGTGCTTGCTCACCTCGACGGCCATGCTCTTCAGCGACTTGACCACCGCTTCCACGCCCGCCTCGAGGCCGCTCTTGATCAGCATCGGGTTGGCGCCGGCGGCCACGTTCTTCAAGCCCTCGTGCACGATGATCTGCGCCAGCACCGTCGCGGTGGTGGTGCCGTCACCGGCGATGTCGTTCGTCTTGGTCGCCGCTTCCTTCAGCAGCTGCGCGCCCATGTTCTCGTACGGATCGGCGAGCTCGATCTCCTTCGCCACCGTCACGCCGTCGTGCGTCACTGTCGGCGCGCCGTACTTCTTGTCCAGCGCCACGTTGCGGCCCTTGGGGCCCAGAGTCGTCGCCACCGCAGCGGCGAGAATGTCCACGCCGTTCTTCAGCTTGCGGCGTGCTTCTTCGGTGAAAATCAGTTGCTTGGCCATGTTTGATTCCCTATTTTCAGCAGGTGCTATTCAACGATCGCGAGGATGTCCGATTCCTTCAGGATCAGATATTTGCTGCCGTCGACCTTGACCTCGGTGCCGGCATACTTCGCATACAGCACGTGCTGGCCGACTTCCACGTCCATCGCGATCACCTTGCCGGCGTCGTCCTTGCGGCCGCTGCCGATCGCCAGGATCACGCCCTTCTGCGGCTTCTCCTTGGCCGTCTCCGGCAGCACCAGCTTGCCGCCCGCGAACGTCACTTCATCTTCTTCCACCGCCTGAACAACCACGCGGTCTCCGAGCGGACGAATGCTCAACTTGGTCGCTTCTGCTTTCTTCGCCATGTCAATGGTCTCCAATCGTTGAATTTTCTAATTTCGACGCCGACGCCCTCGGCATCGCGCGCTGGCACTGTTTAATCTGAGTGCTAACGCGCCGAAAATGGTAGCACACTCGCTCCACGACTGTCAAGCGGATTTAGCAAAGTCTAATGGGGAGTGCTGAAACAGCCCCCCATCTCACTGCGTTACACTTTCGTTCCACTATGGCCCTTGATTCGCTCTTCGCTCGCATCGCCCGCCGCGAAATTCCGGCGCAGATCGTCTATCAGGACGAGGATGTGACCGCTTTTCACGACATTCATCCCGCCGCGCCCGTGCACGTGCTGATCATCCCGAATCGGGTGATCCCCACGCTCAACGACGCCTCGCCGGACGACCAGGCGCTGCTCGGCAAGCTGTTCGTCACGGCGCAGCGGCTGGCCCGCGAACTCGGCGTCGATCAGTCCGGCTACCGCGTCGTCATGAACACCAACGCCGACGCCGGCCAGTCGGTCGCTCACATTCACCTGCACCTGCTCGGCGGCCGCAAACTCGCCTGGCCGCCGGGCTGAACTCCCACGATGAAATTCCTCATCACCGGCGGCGCCGGCTTCCTCGGCGCTGCGCTGGCCAACCGATTGGTCGATGCCGGCCACGTCGTCCGCGTCGTCGACGACGAAAGCGCCGGCGATCGCAGCCGCCTGCACCCTTCGGTCCTCTTCACCCGCGGCGACGTCAACGACGTGCCCAAACTCTGGTCGCTGCTGCAGGGCGTCGACTGCGCCTTTCACCTCGCCGCGCGCGTCAGCGTGTCGGAATCGGTGCTCTACCCGCGCGACTACAACGCCACCAACGTCGGCGGCACGGTCTCGCTCATCCAGGCCGCGCGCGACGCCGGCGTGCGGCGCATCGTCTTCGCCTCGTCCGGCGCCGTCTACGGTGAACAAGGCGGCGGAACCGTCGACGAACTCGCCACCCCCCACCCCGCCTCGCCCTACGCCGTCAGCAAGCTGGCCGCCGAATATTATGTCAATACAATCGGCGCGCTGTGGGGCATCGATACGGTCATCCTGCGCATCTTCAACGCCTACGGCCCCGGCCAGTCGCTGCGCCCGTCGCACCCGCCCGTGGTGCCCGCCCTGCTGCGCCAGGCGCTCGGCGGCGGCTCGATCATCGTCCACAGCGACGGCCGCCAGCGCCGTGATTTCGTCTACGTCGACGACGTGGTGCGCGCACTGACCGCCGCCGCCGTCGCCCCCAACGTCAATCGCCTGGTCATCAACATCGGCAGCGGCGTGCCCACCAGCATCAACGAGCTCGTCGCCGTCGTCGGCCGCGTCCTCGGCCGCGACCTCACGCCGCTGCGCGTCACCGCCGAAAGCGGCGGCGTCTCGCACCTGTGCGCCGCGCTCGAGCGCGCCGCCGAACGGCTGGGCTACGCCCCGCAAATCTCGCTCGAAGAGGGCATTCGCCGCACCATCGCCGCATCCGGAGGCAGCTAAGGCCCGCACTTTTCAGTTCACCGGAGGGCTCGTGATCGAATTGTCCTTTCTCTCGCTCCATCACACCGGGCGCGCCGTCGTCGACGGCGTGAGCTTCTCCGCCGCCCCCGGCGCGGTCGTCGGCATCGTCGGCCCGCCCGGCGCCGGCAAAACCGCGCTGCTGCGCCTCGTCGCCGGCCTCGCCCGCCCCTCCACCGGCGACGCGCTCGTCTTCGGCGCGTCGGTCGTCGCCGATCCGGCCGCCGTCGCCGCCCAGGTCGGCTATCTCCCCCAGGACGACGACTTCGACGCCGAGTCGACCTGCGACGAGTTCCTGCGCTTCTACGCCGCCTGCTTCGACGTGCCGCCCGCCGATCGCGCCCGCCTGTCGTCCGATCTGCTCGAACTGGTCGACCTGCTGCACTGCCGCGACACCCTCGTCGCCGCGCTCACGCCCGGCATGCGCCGCCGCCTCGGGCTGGCGCGGGCGCTGGTGAACAACCCGACCGTTCTGCTGCTGGACGAACCGCTGCGCGGCCTCGACCCGCGCGCGCGCGTGGATTTCCGCGCGCTCGTCGGCGACCTGTGCAGCGCCGGCAAAATCGTGCTGCTCACCGCCCCCTCGCCGGCCGACGTCGCCGACCTCGCGTCGGCGGTCGTGCACCTGCAGGCCGGCCGCATCACGGCGATCGGCGATGCGGCGAGCGCGTCGTCACGCACGTTGATCGTGCGCTTCCTCGGCGACGCCGCAGTCGCCGAACGCATCGCCCGCGCCGCCGCCGGCGTCGTCGACGTGCACACGCACACGCCGGACGACGCGCTCAGCCCGCACCGCGAGCTGCGCATCACCTTCGCCTCGTCGTACGCCGACGCCGCCGCGCTGCTGCGCTCGCTCACGCACAGCGCGGTGCAGGTGGTCGAGTTCACGCACTAGCACGCCATGGATCATTCCCCGTCCCACCCCCGCTTCCCAGCGCGCTGGTTGTCGGCGCCGCTCCTGCACCGGGAACTGGTCGCCTATGCGCGCGACCGGCGCACGCACATCCTGTTCGGCGCAGCGTTCGCCGTCGCAGCCGTGGCGGCTTTTCTGCTGTACACCTACGGCGCGTCGAGCCTGCTGCGACGCGCCGGGCGTCCGGACGGCAACGGGTCTACGCTTTTCGAATGGCTCGGCGTCGTACAGATCGCCTTCGGCGTCTGGCTGGCGCCGCTGCTGCTGCTGCTGCGCACCACCGACGAACAGGGCCGCACCGCACGCGAACTGATGCATGCCGCGCTCATCGAAGAACGGCGCATCGTCGTCACGCGCTTCACCGGCGCGCTGGCGCTGGTGCTGCTGTTCTGGTTCGTCACCCTCCCGTTCTACGGATTCGTCCTGCTGCTCGGCGGCGTCGAAGCGAGCGAAATCGTGGCCGCGGCCGGCATCGTTTTCGCATCGAGCGCGCTCGCGGCGGCGGCGGCGCTGCTCACCGTCGCGACGGCGGCGTCGCCGGTGCGGGCGCTGCTCGGCTACGGCGCATTCGCCGCGCTGCTCACGATCG
>JBIIIA010000037.1:0-14849 GCA_044235195.1 Thermoflexales bacterium | reverse complement strand
CTCCCTCGCACACCCGGGTGCCCCCGCCGCGCATCGCTCGCCGAGCGCCGAACGCACTTCGTTTCATGCTATAAGCACACGATGCGTTCGCTGCGCCGCCCACGCGTCGCCCTGATCATCGCGATCATGGCCGTCGTCGCCATCGCCACGCTCATCGTCGCCCAGCGCACGATGCAGCCGCCCACGTCGGCCGCCCCGCAGGCGACGATCCTGCCGACGACGGACGACCGACGGCAGACGACGGCAGAACCAACCGCTGACGACCGACCGCCGACCGCCACGCCGCAGCCGACAACGGCAGAACCGACCGCCGACGACCGACCGCCGACCGCCAGGCCGCAGCCGACGGTCGAACCCACTGCCACGCCCGAGCTGATCATGCTGATCCCGCTCGTAAGCACTCCCGGGCCGCAGATTCCGTCGTCCGTCGTCGATCGTCCGTCGTCTTCTGCCGTCGATCTTCCGTCGTCTTCCGCCTGTCCCTCCACCGGCGCCGCCTACGATGCGCTCGACGCGTTCGGCTTCTACAAAGGAAATCGCCTGACCGACGAAAACGCCGACCTGCGCCTCTCGACGCTGGGCTATGCCGAAGTAGGCGAACCGCCCGCGCTCGTCGATTACGACGGCGCCACCGATCCGGGTGCGCCGCAGTTGAGCGGGCTGCTCGCTTCGAACCGGGGCGGCGTGATCGCGCGCACCTTTCGCCGTTACGACTGGACGTGGAACGAAAGCGGCCCGCCGCCGTACGGTGCGCGCGGCGGGCTCAACGGCGAATGGCCGGCCACCGTCGTCGAGCTGGCCGCCCAACCCGGCGAAACGGTGTTCACCCCGCCGCGCCCGGCCGACATCGGAGCCGGCTTCGTCGCACTCGCCCTCTACGTCGGCGACGACGAACTCACGCTCGCCTACTTCCGCCAGGACGGCGTCGCCGACGGCTACGTGGTGCACCTGCGCGGCCTGTGCACCGACCCGGCGTTCGTCGCCGCCTACCGCGCCCAGCTCACCGACGGCCGCCGCGCCACCGGCCGCCTGCCCGCGCTGCGCTCCGGTCAACCCCTCGGCGTCGCGCGCAGCCCCGGTCTCATCGTCGCCGTCCGCGACCGCGGCGCTTTCATGGACCCGCGCTCACGCAAGGACTGGTGGCGGTGAGGAAAGAAGAGGAGAGAGGAGTGAGATGAAACTGCAAAACTGTATCGCCAATTCACTGTCAGCAGCTTTTGCCCAGGCCGCTAACAGACGTGCCCGGCATCTCGCCGTCTCTCTCCTCTCGTTCCTCACTCCTCTCCCCTCTTTCCTTCCCCTCCTCACCCCCACCCCCTCTCCGATCTACATCCCGTTCGTCGCGCGCGACGCATCGTGCGCTGCGTCGGGTGAAAGCTACGGCCTGATCGACGTCGACGGCTCGTACTACAAGGACAATCGCCTGACCGACGAGAACGCCGACCTGCGCCTCTCGGTGCTCGGCTACACCGACACCGTCGCGCCGCTCGCGCTGGTCGATTACAACGGCGACACCGACCCGGACGCGCCGCAGTTCGCGGCGATGTTCGAGCCGGCCGGCGTGCCGACGTTCACGCACGCTTTCCAGCGCTTCGACTGGGCCTGGGACGAAAGCGGCGCACCGCCGTACGGCGCACGCAATGGCGTCAACCACGACTGGCCGGTCTCCGCCCTGGAGATGCAGACCACTGCCGGTGCGCCGCTCCACCCGCCGGCCCGCGATGCGCAGATCGGCGGCGGATTCGTCGCCATGGTGCTCTACGCCGGCCCGCGCGAGATCACGCTCGCCTACTTCCGCCAGGACGGCGTCGTCGACGGCTACGTCGTCTACCTGCACGGCCTGTGCGTCGACCCGGCGCTCGTCGAGGCATAGCGCGCCCAAATCGTCGACGGCCGCCGCGCCACCGGCCGCCTGCCGGCCGTGGCGAACGGCCAGCGCCTCGGCGTCGCCGACGCCGGCGTGGTCACGCTGGCCATCCGCGATCGGGGCACGTTCCTCGATCCGCGGTCGCGCAAGGACTGGTGGCAGTGAAGCACCTCACACAACATACTCCCCCCATGCGCGCACCTTCTCCTGCACGATGGATCTGCCTCTGCCTCATCGCACTGTTCGCAGCAGCGTGCACACCGAAAAGTTCGCCCCACGCACGTGTCGCCGCTGCCTGGTCGAAAGCAGTCGATGCCGCTCACTTTTCGTTCGACACGACGATCGAAGAACAGATCACCCCGCTGCCGATGCTGATCAATGCCGGATCGCGGCTGCGCAGCACGCACTCGCGCCTGGCCGGCTCACACGATGCCACAACTCGCCGCACCGACGTCTCCTTCTGGCCGCCCGGCGCTGCCCAGCCGCTGCGCGTGCGCATCGAGAACGGGCGCACTTTTCACATCGACGGTGCCGACAACGCGGCAGCAGATCTCTCGACGTTCAGCGCTGCACAGGCCACCGCCGAAGATGGACTCGGCTTTCTGGCGGCCGCGCGCAATGTGCAGTTCATCGGCGTCGAACGTCGAACGCTCGCGGACGGAACCACCCTCGAGTTCGAGCGCTATCGCTTCTCGCTCGATGCCGCCGCCTACGCCGCTCACCTGCGCACACGTCTCACAGCGCACGGCGCGGCATCCGCACTGCCGGCCACAATCGAACACGCCACAGGATCCGGTGAACTCTGGCTCGACGCACGCGGCTTTCCGCGCCGTATCTCCGTCTCACTCGCGCTCCCCCCCGATGCGCGCACACGCACTTCGCTGGCGGTACGGACCGACCTGCATGGTTTTCCCTCCCCCCCGAACTCACTCATTTCCTTTTCAGCCATCCGTGAACTTCTAAATCCTCGTGCGCAGTTCGCCCTCGCCTTCCCCGACTCGCCGACGCTCGCCGCGCTCGGATTCTTCGCCCTCGCCCTGCTCGGGCTGCACGTACGCCGCCTGCGACCACTGTGGACTGCACTGATCGTCTGCGGCCTGCTCGGCAGCCCACTGCGCGAGGCACTCCTCCCGACGCGTCCAACACAGGCACAATCGATCCCCGCCACAGCGCCATCCATCGTCGACACACGCCCGACCGGCATCGCCCTGCGCACCACAGCTCCCGCCGCCGCATCCGAAAATCTCGACAGCGACGGTGATTCCCTCACCGACGCACAGGAAGTGCGGCTCGGCCTCGATCCCCTGAAAACAGACAGCGACGGCGACGGACTCTTCGACGATGCTGAAGTTCTTCCGTTCCGAATCAGCGACGGTGCCTCGCTTTGGAATACCGACCCGCGCCGCTTCGATTCCGATGGCGACGGCCAGCCCGACGGACTCGAATGCCCGCAACGTGCAGCCGCCGCCCGCGCTCCCTGCGTCGATTCGGACGGCGACGGCACGCCCGACGTCTTCGACGCCGATTCCGACGCCGACGGCGTCGACGATGTCAGCGACGCTGCCCGCCTGTGGCCCCTCGCCGATGCCGGCCGCTTCGACGACGCCGCACCGCTCGCACTCAGCGTCGCCGGTGCACGCACACCAGGCTCCCGCCCGCAGCCGCTCTTCGTAGACTTCCAGATTCGCCCACGCAACCCCGCCCACCTCCATCAAGCACTCAATGTGCTCGACTGGCCGGCCGACGAACTCGGCCAGATCCGCCGCAAACCCGGCAACGACGCCACCTTCGCCGACATCGGCGGCGCCGGGCCGCACGACGCAAACGGCGACCTGCGCCTGATGCCGCTGCTCGAAATCGAAATTCCGCACGACGCACACGGCTACGGCAACCTGCCCGTCAAGCCTAATGCCCCACCCGCCACCATCAGCAACCTCGCCGACTGGCTCGACCAGGACGCACTCGCCGCCTACGGCATCTCCGTTCGCTACCACGACGACCTCGGCAACCTCGTCGCCTACGTGCCGCTGCAGATCGTCACCGACCCCGTCGGCGACCGGCGCATCGCCTTCTCGGCGCGCATGCCCTATCGCCCAATTTCTTCACAATGGGGCGCTCCCCACGCCGTGCGGCTAGTCTGGGCGCTGCAAGCCCTCATCGACCGCTGTGAGCCCAACCAGCCCGGCGTCGTCACCTCCGATCCGAATACCCGCTGCGAAAACGGCGCCGGTGCTTGGGCGCAGAATGAAATGCACATCGTGCATACCTACTCCGAACCTTGGACGCTTACCGGACTCTCCGTGCGGCAGGATTTCGGCGCGTCGGCGCTCGTCATTCATGAAAATCCGGCCCACGCCGGCCTCGCCGGCGATTCACTATGGGCGCTGGCCGCCGGCCTCGACCGCAGCTTCCTCGACGGCGCTTCGGCGATGACTCTCGACGAAATCGCGCAGCGCTGGACACCGGCCGACGACAACGTCACCTCCGACGAAAAAAGGTGGAATCTCGCCCGCGACGCCTTCGCAGTGCATCGCTATGCGTTCTCCCACGGCGACGAAATCGCGCGCCTGTCCATCAGCGAAACCAGCCGCATCCTGGATCTCGGATTCGCCGCAGCCACGGCCGTCACTGCCACCACGCTGCTTATCGCTCGCGAAGAAACCGGCCGCTCGCTCGACGTGCACACCGCAGCATTCGACGGCACGCTCATCCGCCTCGACCTCGCCGCAGCCGTGTCCGATACCGTCGCCTCGCTCAGCTGGGCGCCGTTCCGCCGCGCCGCCGGCTCCTGGCAGCCCTACCCGCTCGACGACTTCCTCGACCTGCTCGATGATCGAACGCGTGAGCAGGTCGACGCCTTCGACGTCGCTGACGACGACCCAGATCGCACGCGCATCCTCGACGGCCAATCTGCGCTGATCCGTGGCTTTTACGCCGGTTTGGCCGCGGGGCGCAGCTCACTCGTGCGCATCGGCGCACAGCCCGTTTTCAATCCTCTGCGACCGCACGCCAGCGACGCCGTCATTCGCGCGAACATCCAATCGGCCGGCGGCGGTGTGCGCGCCGTAGTCACCGAATTGTCCGCACTCGCCATGGAACATCTGCCGGCGCTGCGCGGTGCGGATCGCGCCTCTACGCTGCGACGATTCGCTCTCGTCCTCGGGGCTTCGTACTCCGGCGTGCGTGACGAAGCCGTCGCACAGCTTCATGCGCTGAAAAGAGGATTCTTGAACAGCGGCGCCCGATACACCGCATTCACTGGGCTGGCCGCTGCAGCGCTGCTCGGAGCCGTGGTCTGGACTTCGCTCGACAGCAGCCGCGCCGCACAAGGCATCGCACGCCTCGCTGCCGTCGGCATGCAGGGCTATTCCGTCTACGCCGCCGCAACGGCGTTTTACAGCGCCGCACGCGGCGGCCTCAGCCTGACGCGCACCGCCGGATGGATAGCACTCACCAACCAGGTCGCTGCCAAAGCGACTGTCGTCGGCAGCGTCGTCGGCCTCACCGTCATGTGGGGCATGTTGGCATGGGCCGTCGCCTCCAATCGCATCGCCGTCGGCACGCTCGAAGGCAACGCCTTCGTCGCCGGCATCGCTGCACAGTCGATGACGCTCGTTCTGATGGCGGCGATCTCGCTCATCCCGATCGCCGGACAGCTCATCGTCGCCGTCGTCGGGCTCATCGACGCCGTTCTCTCTCTCGTCTGCTGGGCAGCCGAAACATCCGCTGCGTGGTGCGGCGGCGTCAGCGGCTACGTCACCAGTGCCATGCAGTGGCTGCTTTTTTCGCAGAACGTCATGGTCGACCTCGCTGCACCCGATCGCCTGCGCATCGGCGAAATGTCACAGCGATTGGCCGATCGCCGCCGCGGTGCATCTCCCGGACAGCTCCTGACGACGCGACTGGCACTCACGAACACACTGCGCACGATCGAATGGGCGGACACGAATTACGACTGGAAAGCCGGCGCCTACTGGTGGCAATACGACGCCGACGCCATCAAATCCAGTGCCTTCCGCTATGCACTCGACGCCGACCCGCGCGGCGGCATCGCCCCCACTCGCGATTCGATGCGCGCAGCATGGCGCGGCGACGGCGCACCTTTCACCATGCGCGTCGAACTCACCGGCAGCGCCGTCATCACGCTCGCCGGCATCGACCGCCCGGCAACCCCGCTCTTCTTCCTGCACGAAGGATATGCCGTCCCCACCCAGGAATGCTGGGCCGTCCCGGCCGCACCCTTGCTGCCGATCGTCGTCCCCGTCTGCGTCGTGCGCACCAAACAAGGCGTCACACACATTCCCCTCGGGCGCGTCACCACGCTCGACATCTTCCCGGCGACGCTCGACGAATTTCTCGCCCTACAGCCGGCAGCCGACGGCTTCCGCCTCGCATGGGACGTGCGCTTCCCACGCCTGCGCGACGCCGACGGAGACGGACTGCTCACAGCCGCGGTCGGCGGCCCCGACCCGGACGACGCCCGCGCTGATGCCGACGGCGATGGCCTCGACGATTTCGCCGAAATACGCGCCGGCGGCGATCCCCTCGCCTCCGATGCCGATGCAGACTGCCTTTCCGACTTCGCCGAGCAGCAGATCGGCACCAGCCCACGCGCCGCCGACACCGATGCAGACGGGCTCTCCGACTTCGCCGAAGCTGCCCTTCCCGGCGCATTCTGCAATGCCACCGGCGACGTCGCCGGCTGGCTCGTCTCCTACGGAACCGCGCAAGACGGCACACCGCTCGCCCTCCGCGTGCGCAGCGATCCACTCGACGCCGACGCCGACGCCGACGGCTGGCTCGATGCCCAGGAACGCGCCTACGGCTTCCACCCTGCCGTCGCCGACGGATCCGCCGCACTGCACCTCTCGTCACTGCTACGTGAAAACGACGCCGCCAGCGATAACGTGCTGCGCCCGGGCCAGCCCATCACTTTCATCGCCACTCTCGCCAACGACCTCGAAGGCCGCATGCTGCGCGGCGTACTCGAAAGCCGCCTCCCACTCTCGATCAGCGGACAACTCGCACCAGCCGCCTTCGCCCTTTCACCCGGATCGTCGACAGCGATCACCGGCGCGCTGCTGGTAGCGACGACGACGGCCAGCGGCCCGGCTACTCTGCTGCAGGAAGCGCGCGGCGACGTCTTCGACTGGCGCAGTCGCTCTGGCATGACCGACGTCCGCCTGCCTTTCGACGAAACCAGTGCGACCGGCGTCTTCCGCGATGCCAGCGGCGTGCTGCCTGCCGCAGATGCCGTCTGCGCCGGCAGCTGCCCCACTCTTCAAACGTCCGGCCCGCGCGGCGGATCTCTCACCTTCGACGGCGTCGACGACGGTCTGCGCATCGCCGCTGATTCCGCACCGCTGCGCCGTGCTGAATTCACCGTCGCCGCCTGGGTGCGCCCGACATCCTGCGACGGATGCACCCAGCGTCTGCTGCATCGCGACGGCGACCTCGAACTTACGATCGACATGTCGCCCGGAGTACGACGCCTTGCTGTGCGACGTCCCGGCTACGCCCCGCTGTACGGACGCACACAGGCGCTCTCCCTCGACACATGGCAACATATCGCCGTCACCCTCGTCGAAGGCGGCGGCCGCCTGGCTGCTCGCTTCTTCGTCGACGGCACCGCCGCCGGTGAAGATTCTGCCGTCCTCACCGATGCCATCCCCCCCCGGACACCGGCGCCGCTTTTCATCGGTCGTGCGCCCGAAGGCGCGTTTTATCGAGGCGGCTTCGACGATCTGCATCTCTTCCCACGCGCACTCGACGCCGGCGCCATCGCCGCGCTCATCTCCACACCGATTCTGGATCTGCCCGGCCTGCGCGTCGATGGCGTCGACGGCGCACCGCGTGCGCTCTTCTTCACCGACCCGCGCTACAGCCTGCGCGGTGGTGCCTTTACTCAGGCTGTCTGGGTGCAGCCTCGCCGCACCACACCACGCACACAGCCACTCGCCCTCCTGCTCGGCGATGAACTGCCACGCCGCGCCAACAGCTATCCCGGCCTTTACCAGCTCACCGACGACCCGAACGACATCATCGTCGGCTTCGGCGACGGCTGCGGCTGGCGCGAATTCCGCTTCGCCGACGTGCTCGCTCTCGACCGCTGGCAGCATCTCGCCGCGACCTACGACGCGAACGGCGCCGGGCCCGGACGCGGCCGCTATCTGCTCTATGTCGATGGCGACGTCGTCGGCTCGGCCGATCGTGAGGGTTCGTCGTGCTTCGGCCTTACATACTCGCCCGTCCCCGACACGAAGTTTCTCGTCTCCGTCGCACCACGACCGGATGGAGCCACCGCCCCAGTCCGCGGACTGCTGCACAGCCCGTCGATCTACGCCCGCGCGCTGTCTTCCGCCGACGTCGCCTCACTGCATCGAAGCGATGCCGCCGTCTTCTCCTTCCCCCTCGATGACGCCGCCGGTTCCACCCTCTTCCGTGACGATGCCCAGTCGGCCGTTGCCCTGTGCATCCCCCCGGCTTGTCCGACTGCCGGCGCACTCGGCCGCATCGACGATGCTGTGTTCTTCGATGGCGACGACATACTGTCCGTACGCATCGACACACCACCGTCTGCCTATGCCGTCTCTTTCTGGATGCTCACCACGGAATCCGATGCCGAAGCACTTTTCGAAATCGACGGTGGACGCATCTTGTCGCTCTCCGGCGGCGCAATCTGCTCTTCTTCGCGCTGTGCATCCGAGACGCCGCTCACCGGCGGAAGCTGGCGCTTCATCGCCTATTCCGTCGACGGCGACGGCATCGAGCACATCTACGTGGACGGCATCCTGCGCGCCTCCGGCCCGACGCAAATGCCGCCGTCCACCGGCACGGCGCTGCGCATCGGTTCGGGCTTCCGCGGCGCGCTCGACGACGTGCGCATGCTTCGTCGTCCGTTTACAGATGCCGACATCACCGCTACCCTCGCACGCGCACCGGCGCTGCGAATGCGGTTGAACGAGGCGGCCGACGCCACCGCCTTCACAGATGATGCAGGCAACACGCCTGCGCTCTGCGGAGACACCGGCTGTCCGCGCGCCGGCATCCCCGGGCGCATCGGCACCGCTGCATATTTCACCGGAACGAGCACACTCGTCTTCGCCGCACCGTCCAGCGCCGAACGCAGCTTCACCTTCGAAGCCTGGGTGCGCCCGCAGCGCATCGATGCCGAGGCCCGCATCCTCGGCACATCCGACGCAACCGGATCCGGGCTTTTCCTCTCCCCCGACGGCAGCGTGGCCTTCCGCACCCGCAGCATGCTCGGTGAACTGCTCGCCCTGACCACCACGAGCGCACTCCTCCCCGAACGCTGGAGCCACCTCGCCGTTGCCTTCGACGGTGAACACGCACGCCTGTACGTCAACGGCGCACCGCGCGCTTCCGCGAACGCACCGACCGGTTTCACCCTTTCCCCCTTCTCCCCGCTCATCCTCGGCACCGGCTTCGTCGGCGGCATCGACGAGGTGCGCCTGTACACACATTCCCAGCTTGCCACTGAAATCGCCCAGCGCTACGGACGCGAAGCCGCACGCATCGAGGCGACGGCACGCCGCAGCGTCTTCATCGATGCCGCACCGCCGCGCTCACAAGTTGCCGCACACGGCGCGTTCGTCGCCCCCGGCCCGCTCCTGCTCAGCATCATCGCTCAGGACGATGAAACGTCCGTGTCCCACGTCGAAATCGGCGTCGACGGCGTCTTTTCTCTCGCGCCTCCCTGTGCGGATGCACTCGGGCAGGCGTGGTGCCCGACCATCGAGCTTGCATCACCCGGCGAATATCGCATCCAGGCGCGCGCCACAGACCGCGCCGGCAACGTCGAAACGCCGTTGCCACCGGCCGTCGTCACCGTCGACGCGGCACCACCCAGCCTTTCCGCCGACTTCGCCGCGCATACCGATCTCACGCCCACCGCACAGGCCGACGGCTCCTGGACACTCGACGTACAGGGTGCCGTCGTCGACGCCGACAGCGGTGTGGCGGACGTCAGCGTCGAAGTACTCGACGCCACTGGAACCATCATCGCCGGCCGCCGCACTGCCGCTGTCATGACCAACCGCTGGTCGATCGCATACCCGCTCGACGAACGCGAGCCCAACGGGCCGTACACCGTGCGAGCACATGCCGTCGATCACGTCGGCAATGCCTCGTCGATCGAACACGTACTCCGCATCGACGCCTACGCCCCGCTCGCCCAGGCCGGAGTGCACATGCCCGACGCCGGCGTCGCACCGCAGCCGAACGCAGGCGGACAGGTGCGCCCAGTCATCACCGATGCCGCATTCATTCTCACCGGCACGGTGAACGACCCCGGTCCCGGCGTCGGACCCGCCTTCGTCGAGGCCGCGCTCGTCCTGGCCATGCCCGGCATCCCCTGGCGCAACGACTCACCCGCCGGCGATGAAGCGGCCTACCTGACATTCGACGATGCCCCACAGCGCAGCGGGCATTCCGTCTTCCGTGATGTCATCTTCGGGCGCACCACCGTTTGTCGCACCACATGCCCATTCCCCGGCGAATCCGGCTACCTCGGCGCCGCCGTCGCCTTCGATCGACGCAGCGCAGGCATCGAACTCGGCGGCCTCTCGCTGCCGGCGAACGGCTCGACCGTCACGTTTTGGCTGCGCACGTCCTCCACTGCGACGACCACGCTCGTCGCGCTCGTCGGCGCATCGGCGCTCGCCGAGCAGTCGATCTTCCTCGCAGCCGACGGCCGGCTGTGCGCATCCTTCCGCGGCGCATCCACCTGCCGTGCCGGCATGCTCAACGATGGACAGTGGCATCACATCGCCCTCGTCGCCGCCTCCGGCTCCACGCCGCGGCTGTTCGTCGACGGCGCAGGCACCACGCTCCCCGCACTGCCTCCCACTTTCGGCGCCGCACTCACCGCCACGATCGGCTCCGCCGCCGAGTTCACCCTCGACGAAATGCACTTCTTTACAAGTGCCTTCTCCGACAATCGTGTCCGGTCCGAATACGACGACGACGTCGCCGCACATACCGAATGGAGCGCCGCCCGCACCCCAGCCTGGGTCACCGCCACGCTCGCCTCCGACGACACGTGGCAAATCCCCGGCCTCTTCGCCGGCCGCCAGGGCTACTATCGCCTCGACCTTCGCAGCACCGATCGACGCGGCAACGTGCGCACGCAGGAAAACGTCTGGAGCGGCGTCGTCGACACGATGCCGCCGACGCTGCACATGAATCAAGTCTTGTATTTCCTCGACTACTCATGGCGCTGGCTGGACATCGGCGTGCACGCATCCGACCCGAACCTCGATACGGCCAGCCTGCGCAGCCCCTGTGACGCCGGAACTCCTGTCTACGAAACGGAGTTCCGCGCCGGCTGGCACCGCTCGCTCGCCGGCACAGGAATGCGCAAAATCGTCGCCCTTTCCACCGGCTGCCCGTCCTACCACGCCTTCAGCCCGGACGGCCTGTACACGTCACACGTCTGCGACGTCTACGGCAACTGCACCACGACCACCCTCACCCCGAATTGGGAATTCGCCCCCGAGCGTGGCATGAGCGCCACGCGGCCGATATCCGACGACGTCGGCATCATCGATCCGGCCTCGGGGCGCATCTTCACCACGCTCGCCGCAGTGCCGTTGACCGTCACCGCAGCCTCGCTGGAACGAGCGCGCGCCATCACCCTTTTCGTGGACGGCGTCGCCGTCGGCGCCCAGGAATTCGCCGACGTTGCTGCCTCCGTCGTCGTCACGTGGACGACTGCGTTCACACCATCCACCGCCGGCGTGCACACGCTGACGACAGCCGTGCGCGACGGCAGCGGACAAGTGACTACGAGCACGCAGAGCACCACGGTCTACGTCGATCTGGCTGCCCCGACGCCGAACATCGCCGCTGTGATCACCTCCACCGATCTCACCGCCGCCGGCATCGTACATTTCCACGGAACCATCACCGACGACGCATCTGTGCGCAGCGTCACCGTCACCATCGACGGTGACGCTGCACCGACGACGCTCGACGCCGACGGCCGCTGGCGTGCATCGTGGACCCCCAATTCACAAGCTCTGCCCGACGGCCGGATTTTCTCCGTCACAGTACAAGCCGCCGACATCGCCGGCCGCACCGCCGTATCCACCGCCGCCGTGTTCGTCGACGTCACCGCACCTGCTGCCGTCGAGCTGACCATGACCACGATCATCACCGGTGCATTGCAAATGAGCTGGACCGCACCGTTCGACGGCAGCGGACCGGTGAGCGCCGAGCCACGCTGGCGCATGGTCGACACATCGACCGAAACGGTCGAGGAACGCGCCGGCAGCACGACGTTCGTCACTACACGCACCGGCGCTGTCTACGCACATCTTGTGCTGCGCGATGGCTTCGGCAATGAACGACGACTGAATGCCGAGCAAACACTCGTCGTCGACGGCCCGCTCACGCCGGATTACGCGCCGTTGCGTGACATGTCCGGATTCACACCGCACACGTGGCGCACCACCGGCTGCTCACTGCTCGACATCGACCGCCGGCCGACGTCGAGTGGACGGCCGAGCCGACAAAACCTGTTCGCCACATGGGACGAACGCACCCTGCGCCTGGCCTTCGACGGTGCGAACTGGGACGTCGACGGCGCGCTGTTCATTTATCTCGACACACTGCCCGGCGGTGCAGCGGCGCTCTACGACCCGTACGATGCGCCACCACCCGTCACCATGACTCTGCCGACCACCACGACTCTCGGCCAGGCCATGGCAGCCGACTACGTCGTTTACATACCCAGCACCGAGCGTGCCGAACTGATGCGCTGGGACGGTGCGCGCTGGCAGTTTGTGCGTGCACTCACCGCCGATGAATTCATCTTCGCCGGCATGCAGCAGGGCAGCACCGACCTCGCGATTCCATTCGACGCAATCGGCGTATCGACGCCCGGTTCACAATCGCTGGCACTGCTCGTGCTGGCCGCCGAAGAAAAGCGGCTCGGCATCTGGAGCGCCTTCCCGATCGAAAACCCACTCACCAGCGGGCCGTCGGCGACCAGCAGCGACGGTCCGCTGCCTTTCCGCTACGCATGGCCAGCGCTCACCGACAACGCATGCCCAAACGGCACTGGCGCAGGCAGCGCTGCACTGACGCTCGACGTCGCTGTGGAACCGACCGGCGCCGTCTTCCGGCTCGTCGGCGACCGGCTGGCGCCGCAATTCTCGGGCAACGAAGACGCCGCCGCACGCGCGGCTCTTTCGACGCGCACATCCGCCGCACCCGCTGCCGCCGGCGACGTCGCACGCTACGTGTTCACCATGACCAACGCCGGCGACGAACCGTTGCAAGCGCTGTCGCTCACTATCACCACCGACAACTTCGTCGTGTTCGGCGTCCCCCCCCTCGGCACGCTCGGCGTCGGTGAACAGCGCACCGTCGTCGTCACCGGCGTGATCGGCGCTGCCGCCGAATACGCCACGGCGGCGGTGCGCGTCGTCGCGCACGATCGTCCACAGCCGCTGCTCGAAGCCGTATGGATCGACCAACGACGTGACCTGACGCCGCCGACCGACTTCGGCATCGACTCGGCGCGCAGCGTGCACACCAGCGGTCTGGTCATGCTACATGGCTTCGCCTACGACGCATCCGGCGTGCCCGAGCTGCAGTTCGAAATGAGCGGTGGCGGTCGCACGGAAACCACCGTATGCGTGGACGTCATGCCGCACGACGGCCAGTGGGCCTGCGAAATCGATCTCTTTCGCCCGTCGAGCGGCATGACGATCGCCGTGCGCCTGCGCGCCGCCGACGGTGCCGGGTTGATCAGCGCATGGAGTCACGCACAGATAATGCTGCTCGACGACGTCGCACCGATCGTCACGGCGCACATCGCGGAAGATGCCGCGCGCGGCAGCTTCGAAATCGCCGGCTCCGTTGCGGATGACGTCGGCGTCGACACACTCGAGCTGTGCGTGGACTCCACACAGTTCGACGACTGCATCACCGGAACCTCCACGGACGTCGATGCCGGCGAATTCGTCACCGCCGGAACATGGTTTGCCGAGCTGGTGCTGCCACTCGTCGATGGCGAGAATTTCACCGTGACAGCCACGCTGCAGGATCTGGCCGGCAACCGCAGCGCTCCAGTCGTGCTGCAGCTGACCGCTGACGGAGTGCCGGCTGAATTCACATCTCGGCAGAGCAGCCACGTAGGAGCACTGTTCGAGGAAAGCGAAGTGCTGCGTGGCGACGACGCGATGCAGCTGCGGCACCTCGTGGCCACCGTGCACGATCCGCTGGGCATCGAACGAGCCATGCAGGTCACGCTCGCTGCGAACGGTGGCTGGGTCGTTCGCTACACGCCACTCTTGCCCGGCATCTATGAATTCCGACTGCAAGGACTCGACCGCTTCGGCAATGCCACAGCGCGCGGCCCATTCACATTTGCCGTACACGATGCCCACACACTACACTTTCCGCTGCTCATTCCTGAAAACTAAGACGCCAAACGCCGCACCCAGGCCGCCGCACCCGGCGTCAGCGCCCAGGCCGGGTCGGTGAAATCGCGGTAGTCGATGGCCTCACCCAGGCTGCCCGGGCGCGGCTCCTCTCCGTTGTAGCGCGAGAGATCGTTCGTCCCCAGCAGCACGCCCGGGATGTACCGATTCGTGCGCATCGCCCGTTTGAAGGCGTGATCGGCCTGCATGCACGAGCCGAGTTCCTGGAACAGCAGCAGCGCATAGTTGTACGCTTCGAGCGCATCGTCGTCCTGAAAACGCTCGAACAAGCCGCGCAGCGCAGCGAACGCCTCCGGCGTGCGTTCCTCCAGCAGGCACTGCATCAGATCCGTGTGCACTTCGAGATGATCGTCCGCATCCCATTCCAGAATCGCGGTGTAGCCGGTGATCGCCCGCTTCCGATCTCCGAAGTCCCACACGCTCTTCGACAGCTGCGCCATCGCACGCAGGAAGGGACGCGCCTCGTGCGCCGCCCAGAGCCGGCCGCGCAGTGCAGTGAACAGATCTTCTGC
>JBIIIA010000036.1:0-14886 GCA_044235195.1 Thermoflexales bacterium | reverse complement strand
GTGAATCCGCCCACGCCCGACGGCGGCGTGTGGATTCGCAGTCAGCATCGCGTCGGCCGCCGCAGTCGCGAAAACATGATCTGGCCGCAGATGGAGCTGGCGCAGATGGCGGCCATTCTTCAGCATGATTACTCGGTCGCTGTGATCGACGCCAATGCCGAGCGCATGAGCTGGCCGGAGTTCGAGAAAAAGCTGGCCGAGCTGCGGCCGCGCTATTACCTCACACAGGTGACTGCACCGACGTTGACCAACGACATGTACGGCTGCTTCCTGGCGCGCAGCTTTGATGCCGTAACCATCGCGTTCGGCACGCACGTCACGCCGATGCCGCGCGAGACGCTCGAACAGTTTCCGGCGCTCGATTTCGTGTTGCGCGGTGAGCCGGAGCTGACGCTGCGCGAACTGCTCGACACGCTGCAGGCGGCGTCCGGGGCATGGACGTCGAACGGTGATGTGCTCGTGCGTCCCGACGGCGTGCACGTCGATGCCGACGGTCGCTGGGCGCGCGTGCTCGCCGACGCCGATCCCGACTGGCGCCCGGCGTGGCGGATCGGTGCGGACGATGCGGCGAAGGGATTGCGCATCGCTGCGTCGGCTGCGCATCTGGGCGCTGTCAAGGGCTTGGCGTGGCGCGACGCCGACGGCGTCGTAGTCAACGTCGATCGGCCGTTCGTTCGCAACCTCGACGATCTGCCCATTCCACGCCATGACCTGCTGCCGTACGACAAGTACCGCATCCCGATGATTCGCGGGCCGTATACGTTCGTCGTCACGAGTCGCGGCTGCACCGCTGGGTGCAAATACTGCATCAAGCACGTGAGCTACCAGCACTCGGTTCGGCTGCGATCCGCCGAGAACGTGCTCGAAGAGCTCTGGGTGCTGAAAAAACTCGGCATCGGGCACGTGCACATGTATGCCGATCTGTTCACCGTGCATCGCGATCAGGTGATGGAGATCTGTCGCCTGATGATCGAGCAGAACATCGGGCTGACGTGGACGTGCAACAGCCGCGTCGACTACGTCGATCAGGAGATGCTGGCGCAGATGGCGCGCGCCGGATGCACGCTGATTTCCTGGGGAATCGAGAGCGCGAACGAGCAGATTCTGCGCCGCGCAGCGAAGGGATATCGCATGGAGCAGGCGCCTCGCGCATTGTCTTGGGCGCACAGCGCTGGCATCAAGAACTGGGGCTATTTCATCATCGGGCTGCCCGGGGAGACCGTCGATTCGATTCAGGACACCATCGCCTTCGCCAAGGCGCTGCCACTCGATGTGGCGCTCTTCCATGTGGCGGCGCCGTACCCCGGCACACCATTCTTCTTCGAGGTGCTCGAGAACGGATGGTTTCGTCCCGGCACGCAATGGGAGCAGGTGGACATGGACAAAGGAACCGTGCTCGACTACCCCGGACTGAGCGCCGAGCAGCTCGAGTATTGGCAGAAGCGTGCATTCCGTGAATGGGCTTTTCGACCCGGCCCGGCGTGGACATTCCTGCGCAGCATCAACGGTCCGCAGGTGCTGCGCTCGGCGATGGAGATCGCCCTCGGGTCGGTGCGCTGGGCGCTCGGCCGTAGTGATGCATAGGCGAGATCGAATGCGCGCAATGAAAACATCGATTCGCATCGTCGAAATCTGCCTGGGCGTTTTGTGCTTGACAGCGCTGTGGGGCGCCGCCGTCGCCGTGCAGCGCGAGCGCGCGTTTACATGGCTGCTGTTCTTCTGCATCGGCTATGCCGTCTTGCTTATGATCCGCAGCCGCCGCGGCGATGCGCTGGCGTGGGCGCTGCTGGTGAGCGGGCTTCTGAATGCAGCCTATTTGATCAACCGTGACTGGTGGTCGCGTGAGGGATGGATCGACGCAGCGACGCCGCTGTATCAGGCGTTGTCCAGGCTGCATGTGCCGATCGCGTTCGTGCATACCGAAACCGCCGATGGCGCGATGCTGGCGTTGGTGCCGCTGCAAATCGCGGCATTGCGAGCGCGCCGCGCCGAAGGCCGCGCGGTGTGGCCATGGGCGGCGAACGCAGCGGCCACGGTGAGCCTGCTGCTCGTCGGTGCGTCGAAGGGTACGCTGCTGCTGTTGCCGTCGGCGATGCTCGCCGGCGTCGTGCGCTGGCCGCGGCGCTTCAGCCGGCGCACTGTTTTCATCGTCGTAGCCGGCGCTGCCTGCGTCGCGGCGCTCATTGCGGCGCCGGTGGCGCGCATCGCAGCAGCCGAGCGGCCGTGGCTGAAGACATCGTTCGATACGGCGCGCGATTTTTGGCTGACGGGTGTGGGCGTGGGCAATTTCCCTGCGGCGTTCTCGCTGTATCGAGCTGTGCTTCCCACGAAATATTTGTCTCATGCGCAGAATTTGTATTTGAACGTGTGGCTGACGCATGGAATTGCAGGCCTCGCTGCGTTCGTCGGTTTGTGTGTGGCGGCGATCGTCGCATCGCTTCGTGCTCTGCGAATCGAAGAGGGCGTCGATGTGATCTGGCGCACGGCCGCACTCGGCAGCCTGCTCATTCTGCTGGTGCATGGAACTTACGATGATCCCTACTACGACGGTGGGCATTTATTTCTCGTGTTCGGACTTGTTCTTGGTGCCGCGCTGCGCCGCGCATCCGTAATGACGGTGTGGCGCGATGGAGCAGCGGATGCGAAGCGGCGATTTCTGCACACGTGTGCACTCGCTGCGGCGCCGCTGTTGTTCGGCGCGCTTCCCCATCTGTACGGCGCTGTGTCGGCGAACCTCGGCGCGCTCATGCAGGCGCGCACCGAGATTCGTGCACTCGGCGATGCCCCGGCCAACGATCCCGCACGTCGGGCTGCGCTCGTTGCGGCAGGTGCGGCTGAATCGGAATACCGACGGGCGATCGAGTCGGACGCGAACAACGGACTGGCGCATCTACGGCTCGGACAGATCGCACTGCTGCGTCGCGAACTGCAGTCTGCCCGCGCACATCTGCAGGTCGCGTGGCGTGTACATCCGGAGGGTCGTGCCGAGCGGCTGCTGCTCGGCGAAGTGTATTGGCGTCTCGGCGATGGCGCATCGGCTCAGGAATTGTGGCGCGTCGTGCCGTACTGGGAGATGTCGTTCGAAGCGCGACGGACGCAGGAGTGATTGCAATGACGAGCCGTTTGATTGCGTTCCTTGTACTGTTGGGCATGGCAATGCCACTGATCCCGACAGATGTGCGCGCACAGGCGCAGTCATGGCTGCCGGCCACGAATCTTTCGAGCAGTGGCGGCGCAGCAGGTGCGCTCCTGGCGCTTGGTTCGGACGACACGGCGTATGCCGCATGGTGGGATGTAGCCGATGGACTGCGCTATGCCGTCGGACGCATCGACGGGCGCACCGTCGATTGGTCGGAGGCGCGCGTCGCTCCCGGCGTCGATGGCGGACAAGACCTGCGAGATTCGCAGCGCCCGCGCACGCTGGCTCCACGGCGCCCATCGTTGTTCGTCGGCGGCACGGCCGCTCATTACGTGTATTTCACCGACGACGGTCGGCTGATGGACGCGCGCTTCGGACGGACGCGGCGTGATGTGCCGTCGGTCGTGGCGGAGGACGCGGTCGGTGTGGCCGGCACGGTCGATCTGAGTGGGACGCTTCATCTCGCCTATGCCGTGGGCAGCAGCGACGCCGAGAAAACCGGCATCTACTACAGCAGACGCACGGAGACGCCGTCCGCTGTGCTGATCACCGCTTCCCCGTACCTGCGCGGCGTGCCACTCGGTGATGTTCAGATCGACGTTGCCGTCGACGGTGTGGGCGGCGTCATGGTGGTGTGGCGCCAGCGCGTCGAGACGCGCGGTTCGTATGCGATCTCGACGGACAGCGGACGCAGCTGGTCGGAACCCCGTGAAATCGCGCCGCGCAGCGGGCTGCTCGGCGCACAGTCGTTCGTCTCGGTCACGTCGCCGGAGCCGGGGCGATTCCTTTTGTTGTGGCGCGATATCGGCGCGCCCGGCTGTGGGCTGGTGCAGAAGGAGACGTCGGACGCCGGCGCCACGTGGAGCATCCCGCAGCGCGTCATGGAGGATGCGTCGCCGTGTCCTTCGGAATGGCGCCTGATGCGCAATGCAGCGGCTGCGTGGCTGGTCGGTGCGGTGCAGGGAGGCCGTTTTCTGCTGGCGGCATGGGACGGCCAGCGCTGGGCGCGCATAGGGACGATCACCTTAAATTCGCTCGATCGTGTGGATGCCGCCGGAGGTTCACTGCTCGGTTTCAGCTGTCTCGGCGCTGCGCTTGGAGGCGAGCGGCTCGGCCTGATCGGCTGCGATGCGCGTGGCGACGTAGTAGCCGTGGTGGGATCCGGGCCGGCGTCGGCATTCGTCGAAGATGTGCGGAACCGCTGGATCGAACTGCGCACCTCGTTCGTATTCGGCGCACCGCCACGGTCGCTGGCCACGGCGCAGGGCGCGCGCGGTGAGGCGTTTGCGGCATGGACGAGCGGGCGCACGGTGAACGACGATACGGAAAGCGTGCTCGTGTTGAGCATGCGAAGCGACGGCAATTGGAGCCCGCCATCGTGGACTTTGGGGGCGGATGGTTCGCGTGCTCAGGTGACGTCGCTGCGGCGTCCGGCGCTGGCCGTCACCGATCATCGGGTGCACGTGGTGTGGCAGGGCGGCCGCAGCGGCGGCGTGTATTACAGCAGCGCCGCGCTGCGCGATGCCGCCACGCGCGACGGCTGGTCGGCTCCGATGGCGCTGCCGGCGCCGTCTCTCGTCGGCGGCGCACCGGCGATCGCGGTGGATCCATGGAGCGGTGCGCTGCTGGTGATGTACGCGGTGTCGTACAACGAGGGGCGCGGGCTGTACGTCGTGCGTTCGGAGGACGACGGTGCGACGTGGCGTGCGCCGCGCCGTGTCGTCGATGCGGCGGCGTGGCCGGCGGTCGACGATGTGCAGATCGTCGTCGATCGCCGCACACGTGAGTGGCATGCCATATTCGTGCGGCTTGATTCGGCCGATGGCAGCGGGCAGAGCACCATCTACCATGCGCGCTCGGTCGATGGCGGCGTGACGTGGGGGATCAGCGACGTCGTCGTCGCCGAAGGAGAACTCCGTGATCCGCGTCTGCTCGTCGCAGACGGCGGGCGCGTCGTGGTGGTGTGGAATCGCATGCGACCTGCCGGCGTGGAAGAAGAGGCGGCGCCGTACGAAACCTGGAGCCGCATCTCGGGCGACGGGGGGCGCACGTGGGCGGTGCGCCTGCGAGTGCCCGGCTTCGGTGCGGTGTGCGGCGCGCCTGCGCTGCTGTTCGATGGAGATCGCGTGATCCTCAGCGCAATCGGTGAGACGTCCGATCGCGCGGCGGTGATGCTGACGAGCGAGCTGGACGACAAAGGGTGGAGCGTCGCCGATGCCGCGCCGCTGCATCGGCCGGCGGCGGTCGGCAGTTCGCTGGCGCTGCTGCGCGACGAACAAGCCGGCGTGGTGCAGGCGGTGCTGCGCTCGGCTGCGCTGCAAGCCGACGGCGCGCTGCGCATGCGCATCGACGTGCTGCAGCGGCGCTTCGCAGGGACGGCTGCGTCGTCGCTGCCTGCGCTGCCGACGACGACGGCGGAGAGCGCGTCGTCGAAGGATCCGATTGCTTCGCTGCGTGCGCTGCCCATGCCGACGACGACGGTGATCGTGCTGCCGATGGATCAGCGCCCCTCGACGGTGACCCAGGCGTCGCTTCTGGGGCCGGCGCTGATCGGGGCGATTGCTGCGATCGCGCTGGCCGCGGTGATTCTGCGATTGACGCGCCGGTAAAAAAAAGACGCCGCGCGGTGAGGCGCGGCGTCCGGCGACGCAGGAATCTGCGATCGAACTAGAACAGGTTCCAGAGGTACTGGTTGTAGACCTCGTGGTGGTACTGCACTTCCTGCGACTTCACGAACGTGCCCAGCAGGCGCGGGCAGCGATCGGCCGAGGCCTGCTTGAGATCGGCGAAGCGCCCCTTGACGTCGGCGCCGAGCAGCGACGTGGTCCAGTCCGCGCCGCGGAAATTCTCGATGGCGGTGTAGACGTTGTCCGGCAGGAAGCGGGCCGCCTGGCGCAGATTGGCGTCGGCGGCGATGTTGCCCTCGAGACCGGTCTTGAACACCGACAGCATGACCATGTACGGATTGGCGTCCGGACCGACCGAGCGCACTTCGACGCGCGAGCTCTTCTCGTTGCCGATCGGGATGCGGACCATCGAGCCGCGGTCGGTGGCCGAAGCCTTGATCTGATTCGGCGCTTCGTAGTGCGGGTCGAGGCGGCGATACGCGTTCACGCTCGAGTTGAGCATCAGGCAGATGTCGTTGCCGTGCGTGAGGATGCGATCGACGAAGCTCCACGCGAACGGGCTGAGCTTCTCTACGCCGGTCGGGTCCCAGAACACATTCTTGCCGTCCTTGGTCACCGAGATGTTGGTGTGCATGCCGTTGCCGTTGATGCCGACGACCGGCTTGGGCAGGAAGCTGGCGGACATGCCGAGCTTGGTGGCGACCTGGCGGCAGATCAGCTTATAGAGCTGAATCGTGTCGGCGGCGGCGACGACCTCGCTGTATGAATAGTTGATTTCGAATTGCGACGGCGAGACCTCGGGGTGATCCTTTTCGTTCTGGAAGCCCATCGCGCGCTGCACTTCGGCGCTGGTGTCGATGAACGTGCGCAGCGGATCGCCGGGCAGCGAGTGGTAATAGCCGCCGGTGTTGACGAATTCGAACTTGCCGGTCTCGTGATAGCGGCGCTCGGCGTCGACGCCCTTGAACAGGAAGCCCTCGATTTCGTTGGCGGCGTTGAGCGTATAGCCATGCTCGTTGTACATCCGCGTAGCGAACTGCTTCAACACGCTGCGCATGTCGGCCGAGTAGGGCGAGCCGTCCTTGTCGATCACTTCACCGAAAACCATGACCTTGCCAGGGCCGAAGATGTCGGCGGGCGCCCAGTAGAACGCCGCCCAGTCGATGGCCAGGCGCAGGTCCGATTCGCGCTGCGCGGTGAAGCCGCGGATCGACGAACCGTCGAACGTCAGGTTGTCATACGACTTCAACAGGAACTTCTTGTCGTAGTCGAGCATGTGCAGGCGACCTTCGAGGTCGCTGAACAGCACGGTGACGGCCTTGATGCGCTTTTCATCGGTGAGATATCGCAGGCGCTCTTCGGCGATCGTATCCGCTGACACCCGCTCAAGGCGCTGCTTCTTGGCGGCGAGGTTCATTTCCTCCAGTTTGTCGTAGGGAAGCTCGAGGAAATCGCGAAGTGAATCAGACATGGAACTCCTTGTGGAAAAAAGATAGGGACGCGACGACTCCGTTGTTTTCTGCGAAGTCGTCACGTCCCGGTGACCAACTATTCAGCGTAGCGAACGGCGCATATTATAGTCATGTCGGCCGCGTCGTCAAGAGGACGGGGGTGTGCTGCGTATGCCGAAGATTCGGCGGAAATGATTCAGAAGCCGAAGCTGCGACCGTGCTTTGTATCTGAAAAGCCCGTGATACGCGCTTTGAAGCAGCGCATACGCGCTCCACGTCGCTGAGTGAAATCGGACGTGCGCTGTTGGTCGCACGGGCGGCGATGGAGTGTGCGTTCGCCACTGCACAGCGAAGCGTTCCTGCGCCATGCGATACAGCTCGATGTCATAGCGGTTCATGTCTTCGACGATGTGAAGAATCTCCTGTTGCTGCGATGCGTCGAACAACGCAATGGAAGTAGGTGCGCCGTGGGGGTGAGATGCTGTATTTTTTCGGGGCACCTTCTTTACATCGAGCCCGATGGCAGCGCCGACCATGTGTGCGAAGTCATCGAGGTGCTCGGTGACGCCGACGAAATCGATGGCCTGCAGATGCTGCCTGGCTGCGACGAAATCGGATTCATCCACCGGCGGCGTCTCCGCCATGCATTGACCGATTCGGCGAATCGATGTGCTGATTACATCACGGGAGAGAAACCGGCACTGCACGTTTGAAAAGTGTGTGCGGTATTGCTCTGATTGCAGTACGCGAAAAAAATCGCCCGCGCGCAGCGCATTTTTTATCTCGTCATCAGTAATGCCGGGGTAGATCTCCAGTCGCTGCGTCATGAAAAGCTGCGAAAGGGTGCGAGCTATGGGATCGCGCAGCACCGTGCCGCGCAGTGTGCCGGGCTGGAGCATGTGGTCCGGCAACCAGGCGAGATGGCCATCGATATAGTCGTAGCTGCGCAGCGAAATGATGTGCTGCGGCAGATTTTCGAGCACTGTTTCCACGAGAGAGCGATGCATAGGGTAGGCGCGGCGCAGCACCTGGCTGAGCGATTTGCCACCGGTTTTCGGGATATGGAGAAAGTAAAGAGGGTGTGTCATCGATGACTCGGCGTGCATGCAGTATGCGGACTTTCACAACGCAGGCTTACCTATCGGCAGCGGAATCGTAGAGTGGACAGCCAAGCAGGTGAAACACCGCATGTCGGCATCAACGGCGGATGTGCCCAAGAGCGCGGGGCGTTTTGCGCGCGCTCATGAGCCAGCGGATTCGATGCAGCAGGCGCAGTCGCCCGCGTGCTGAATTCTTAAAAATGTGGTTATAGACGCGCTGAAGCAGCCCATAGGCGCTCCATGTCGCCGAGTGAAATCGGACGCGGTTCGTCATTTGCACGGGCGGTAGGTGCGCATACGCTTCCCACTGCGCCTTGAAGCGTTCCTGCGCCATGCGATACAGCTCGATGTCATAGCGGTTGAGATCTTCGATGATCTGAAGAATTTCCCGCTGCTGTGATGGTTCGAATGCGGAGATCGAGGTGGATGAGTCGTTCGTACGGAGGGTGACGTTCTTCCTGGGCACCTTCTCCACGCTGAGCCCGATGGCGGCGCCGATCATGTGGGCTGTGTCATCGAGCCTTTCCGTGAGGCCGACGAAATCGATGGCCTGCAGATGCTGCTGGGCGACGATGAAATCGGACTCATTCGCCGGTGGTGTCCATTTCATTATTGCGAGGTTGTCGTCACGATTTGATGTATCGAAAAAAATGCGGGAGAGGCTTTTGCACTGCCGGTTTTCATAGCGTGTGCGGAATGTCTCTGTCTGCAGTACGCGTAGAAAATCACCTTTGCGCAGCGCTTCTTCTTCTTCTTCTTTGGTGATGAAGGGTTTCAGTCTGTCCAAATTGGCTAACAGATTCGCAGACAGGCTGTACTGGTCATAGAGCATATGCGAGATTGTGCGTGCGATGGGATCGCGCAGCACCGTGCAGCGCAGTGTCCCGGGCTGCAATAGGTGATCCGGCAGCCATGCGAGGTGGCCGTCGATGTAGTCGTAGCTGTGAAAGGAATCGATGTAGGACACATCCTCGTACTGAGCACTTACTACTGAGTGATGCATCGGGTAGGCACGACGCAGTACCCAGCTGAGTGACATGCCGCCGGTTTTGTCAATGTGGAGAAAGTAGAGAGGAGGGGTGTTCATCAAAGGTTCTACAATTTCGCGTCGATGAAGCCGATTCAGTCTTACAACCCGCTCGTCGGCCGCGATGTGCTGAGCATCGCCGACTTTACTCGAGATGAAATCAGCGCCGTGCTGGCGCAGGCGGCGCGCTTCGAGAGCCGGCTGATCCAGGATCGCTGGCCGCTGCAGCTGTTGAGCGGGCGCATCTGCGCCACGGTGTTCTACGAGCCGAGCACGCGCACGCGGCTGTCGTTCGAGAGCGCCATGCACCGACTGGGCGGCTCGGTGATCAGCGTGGCGGATGCGCTGCAGAGCTCGAGCGCGGTGAAGGGCGAGACGATCTACGACTCGGCGCGCATGATCGAGTGCTACGCCGACGTGATCGTGCAGCGCCATCCGGCCGTCGGATCGGCGCGCGCGCTGGCCGACGCCGCCGGCGTGCCGGTGATCAACGCCGGCGACGGCACCGGCGAGCATCCCTCGCAGGCGATGCTCGATTTGTTCACGATCGAACGCGAGCGCGGGTCGCTCGATGGGCTGACCGTGGCGATGGTGGGCGACCTTAAAAACGGCCGCACGGTGCATTCGCTGTCGCAGGCGCTGGCGATGTGGGGCGCCGAGCTGGTGCTGGTGTCGCCGCCGCCGCTCTCGATGCCCGAGGACGTGCTCGACGACCTGAGCGCGCGCGGTGCGCGCGTCACGCAGACGCAGGATTTGCGCGAAGGCCTGGCGCGCGCCGACGTGGCCTACATCACGCGCGTGCAGAAGGAGCGCTTCGCCGACGAAGCCGACTACCTGCGCTTCAAAGGCTCGTACGTCATCGATGCGCAGGTCGTGCACGCCGCGAAGCCGGGCATGATCGTCATGCATCCGTTGCCGCGCGTCGACGAGATCGCCCGCGATGTCGACGACCTGCCCAACGCGGCGTACTTTCGCCAGGCGCGCTACGCCGTGTTCGTGCGCATGGCGCTGCTGGCCATGGTCCTCGGAGCGGTGTGATGCGCGCGCTTCTCGTGGCCGTCGCGCTGCTGCTGGCGGCGTGCGGGGTGGGACCGACGGCAGACGGCGGACGACCAACGACGGACGGCGGACGACCAACGACGCCGGAGCCGGTCGAGGCGTTCGCGCAGCTCGAGCGGCTGGGCCGCGGCGTGAACTTCGGCAACGCGCTCGAGGCGCCGAACGAGGGTGAGTGGGGCATGACGCTCGAGCCGCGCTTCTTCGACCTGGTGAAGGAGGGCGGCTTCGCCACGATTCGCCTGCCGGTGCGCTGGTCGGCGCACGCGCAGGCGAATGCGCCGTACACGATCGACGAGAAATTCTTCGCGCGCGTGGACTGGGCGATCGATCAGGCCACGCAGCGCGGGCTGAACATCGTGGTGAACATGCATCACTACGAAGAGCTGATGACCGCGCCCGACGCCCATCGCGAACGCTTCACGGCGCTGTGGAGACAGATCGCCGCGCGCTATCGGGATCGGCCGAGCAGCGTGCTGTTCGAGCTGTGCAACGAGCCCAACGGCATGTCGAGCGCGGCGTGGGCGCAGCTGTTTCGTCCTGCGCTGGCGGCGGTGCGCGAGACGAATCCCACGCGCACCGTCGTCGTCGGCGGCGTGGACTGGAACAGCGTCAAGGGCCTGCTGGAGCTCGAGCTGCCGGAGGACGATCGGCACCTGATCGCCACGTTCCACTACTACCTGCCGTTTCAGTTTACGCATCAGGGCGCCGAATGGGTGAACGACAGCGCCGGCTGGCTCGGCACGGAATGGAAGGGCAGCGGCAGCGACAAAGCGTACGTCACGTTCGACCTCGACAAAGTCTTCGAATGGTCGCGGGAAAAGAAACGCCCGGTGTGGCTGGGCGAATTCGGCGCGTACTCGAAGGCCGACCTGGCGTCGCGCGCGCGCTGGACAGCGTGGGTGGCGCGTTCGGCCGAGAAGCGCGGCATGGCGTGGGCGTACTGGGAATTCGGCGCCGGGTTCGGCGTCTACGATCGCGCGCGCGGGGAGTGGGTGGGAGAGATTCGGGCGGCGCTGGTGCCGGGCCCCGCCGCTCTCCCCAGCCGATCGCGCAGGGCGTCGCCGAGGCCGCCGGGCGGGAAGAGCGTGACGAGGATGACATCGACGGCGGCGTCGTCGAGGGCGCGCAGGCCGGCGTAGAGCGAGCGGGCGGCGTCGGCGAGGGAATCGCCCAGGTCGAACTGCGGATGCAGGTCGGGGCAGCGTGCGGCCTGCGCGTTGGTGAGCAGCGCGCCGACGCGGTGGTGCTGCGCGGTGAGCGCAGCGTGGCGCGCGCGCAGCGCCGGCAGGTCGGGCAGAATTTCGAGGGCGGCGCGCGGGGCGTAATGCGAATCGAGCATGCCGGGGGCGAGCGGCGCGGCCGACGACGTGCGCGCGGCGAATTCGGCGTCGACGCCGTGCGCGTGCAGCATTTCGCGTGTGACGCCGCCCGGGCGCAGGATGCGCGGCGGCGAGTGCAGCAGGCTGAGCACCGTCGACTCGACGCCGATGCGGGTGGGGCCGCCGTCGAGCACCATGTCGATGCGGCCGTTCAGGTCGGCGAGGACGTGGGCGGCGGTGGTGGGGCTGACGTGGCCGAAGAGATTGGCGCTGGGCGCGGCGATCGGCGTGCCGGCGGCGGCGATGAGCGCGCGCGCGACGGGATGGTCGGGCAGGCGCACGGCGACGGAATCGAGGCCGGCGGAGACGACGGAGGGCACGAGTTCGCGGCGCGGGAGCACGAGTGTGAGCGGGCCCGGCCAGAAGGCGGCGGTGAGCGACGCGAGCAGGCGGCGCTGCGCGGCGTCGAGCGCATCGACGTCGACGAGCGCGGCGAGGGCGTCGAGCTGCGGCTCGGCGACGTGCACGATGAGCGGATCGTTGAGCGCGCGCTGCTTGGCTTCGAAGATGCCGGCGGCGGCGCGCGCGTCGAGCGCGTTCGCGCCCAGCCCGTAGACCGTCTCGGTGGGAAAGGCCACCAGCCCGCCGCGGCGAATGACGGCTGCGGCCTCGGCGATGAGCGCCGGTTCGGGGCGCGCCGGATCGATGGTGCGGACGAGCGTGGGCATGGCGGGAAATTCTAGTTTGTGCTCGCTGTTCCACGCACGGGCCGTCGTGTGTATAATCACGCTCATCTTTACGCCGAAGGAACTGCATCGTTAAGTATGAGCACCAACCCGCCCTCCAGCACACCGGGGGAAGATTTTTCCGCAATGCTGTCCGAGCATCTCTCGCAGAGCTCGGTAAGCAACTTTGAACGTGATCAACTCGTGTCCGGCCGGATTATTTCGATCGCTGAACGCGAGATTCTGATCGAACTGAACGCCAAGTCGGAGGGCATCGTCAAGGGCCGCGACATCGAAGCACTTCCCAAGGATGTGCGCGCCGCCCTGAAGGTGGGCGACGAGGTGTATGCCTATGTCGTCGAGCCGGAGGACAACAACGGCAACATCGTGTTGTCGCTGAACCGCGCCGTCGCCGAGAAGGACTGGCGCTATGCCGAAGAGCTCTTCCAGAAACAGGAAGCGCTCGAGACCATGATCGCCGGCTTCAACAAGGGCGGCGTGATCATCAAGGTCGGTCGGCTGCGCGGCTTCGTGCCGGCGTCGCAGCTGAGCCTGTCGCACCAGCGCATGCTGGGCGAGGACGCGCTCCCGCCGGAGCAGCGCTTCCAGAAGCTGGTGGGCCAGAAGGCGCTCATCAAGGTGGTCGAAATCGACCGCGACCGCAATCGGCTGATCCTGAGCGAGCGCGCGGCAGCCAAGGAAGCGCGCACGCAGCTGAAGGACAAGCTGTTGTCGTCGATCGAGCCGGGACAGGTGCTGGAAGGCATCGTCAGCAGCGTCAAGGAATTTGGCGCGTTCGTCGATCTCGGCGGCGCCGACGGCATGATTCACCTGTCGGAGCTGTCGCACACGCGCATCAAGCACCCGGGCGAGCTGCTGAAGGAAGGCCAGAAGGTCAAGGTGAAGGTGCTGAGCATCGAGAAGGATGCCGGCCGCATCGCATTGAGCCTGAAGGCGCTGCAGACCGATCCGTGGTCGCGCATCGACAAGAAGTATCGCGCCGGCCAGCTGGTGGAAGCCGAGGTCATCAAGGTTCACAACAAGCACGGCGTGTTCGCCCGCTTGAAGGACGACGAGGCGATCGAGGGCTTGATTCCGCTGTCGGAACTCGCCGAGCGCCAGATCACCAACCCGCGCGAAGTGGTGAAGGAAGGTCAGGAGCTGACGCTGCGCGTGCTGCGCGTGGACGCCGACGCTCGCCGCATCGCGCTGAGCCTGCGCCGGGTCAACGACCCGAAGTACGCCGACAGCGACTGGCAGGGCGACCTGAGCGAGGAAGACGAAGAGTAGCCTTTGCGGCGCTGACTTCGTATCCGGCAATGACGGGCGCGCGATGGCGCGCCCGTTTTTGTTTTTCGCACTGCCTTGCCTGCGTATACTGAGCTATAACGCTTCTCTAATCGCCGTAGGCGAGAATGTGTGGATTCAATGAGGTGGATTTGTGGCAAACGGAGACAAGTTGCAGCGGTTCACGCAGCGGGCGCGCAGAGTTCTGGCGCTGGCACAGGAAGAAGCTGAGCGCATGTCGCATAACTACATCGGCACCGAGCATATTTTGCTCGGGCTGGTGAAGGAAGAGAACGGCGTCGCTGGCCGCGTGCTGCGTGAGCTGGGCGCCAAGCCCGAGCGCGTAGCCGAGATGGTCGAGCGGATGACCGGTGTGGGGCGCCGTTCGGCTTCCGACCGTCGCATCGACCTCACGCCGCGCACGAAGCAGGTGATCGAATTCGCGGTGGACGAAGCGCGCAAGCTCGGTTCGTCGTACATCAACACCGAGCATCTGCTGCTCGGCCTGATTCGACAGGCCGACGGCGTGGCGATCGACGTGCTGCGGCAGCTGGGGCTGACGCCCGAGCGCATCCGGCGCGAGACGTTGCGCGCGGTGCAGGAAGAGCAGCAGAGTGAAACAGAGGGCGAGGCTCCGTCGTCGGGCGGCAAGCCGTCCGAGCGCGCGGCGGCGCCGGCCGGCCCGGCCTCGTCCAAGAAGGAGCGCGCCAAGACGCCGTCGCTCGATCAGCTGGCGACGGACCTGACGGCGCTGGCGGAAGGCGGCAAGCTCGACCCGGTCATCGGGCGCGAGACGGAAATCGAGCGCGTGATCCAGGTGCTGGCGCGCCGCACGAAGAACAATCCGTGCCTGATCGGCGAGCCCGGCGTGGGCAAGACGGCGATCATCGAAGGGCTGGCGCAGCGCATCGTGGCTGGGCAGACGCCGGAGCCGCTGCTGGGCAAGCGCGTGATGCAGCTGGACGTGGGCTCGCTGGTGGCGGGCACGATGTATCGCGGCCAGTTCGAGGAGCGCCTCAAGCGCGTGATCGACGAGGTCAAGAGCAGCGACACGATCCTGTTCATCGACGAGGTGCACATGCTCGTCGGCGCGGGTGCGGCCGGCAGCAGCGTGGACGCGGCGAACATTCTGAAGCCGGCGCTGGCGCGCGG
>JBIIIA010000279.1:0-4758 GCA_044235195.1 Thermoflexales bacterium | reverse complement strand
CCCGGAGGCGGCGAACAATCGCAGCGCGATCTGCCCGATCATTCCCTGGCCCAGCACCGCCACGCACTGGCCGAGCATCTCCTTCGTCTGCACCAGCGCCGCCAGCGGAAAGCGCGCCAGCGTCGCCGCGGCGGCCACCGGGGCCGGCACACTCTCGGCGATCGGGAAGATCAACCCATGCGGATCGACGCCGTCGAGGATCGTGTGCGATTCGTGCCGCGCCGGGAAGATCACGCGATCCCCTGGCTTGAAGTGCGTCACGTCCGTGCCCACCGAGAGCACGCGCCCGACGCCGCTGTAGCCCGGCACGAACGGCCACTTCGGCCACGTGCGCGTCGGATCCGTCAGCCACTGATGCACGCCGGTGTACACCGCCAGCTCGGTGCCGGCGCTGATCGCGCTCGCCTCGATCTGCACCAGCATCTGATGCGCCGCCGGCGCACCCACTTCGTATTCTTCCGTGATCACCGTATACGGCTTCGGCATCACTACTCGCTGCCCTTTCATACGCACGCTCCTTCTATTCACTATCTTCTATTTACTATCTTCTTCCTACTGCGCCGTCCACCCGCCGTCGATCGTCAGGACGCTGCCGGTCATGAAGCTCGACGCCGGCGAGGCGAGGAAAAGAATCGCGCCGGCCAGCTCCTCGGGTTCACCGAAGCGGCCGAGCGGGATGCGATCGAGAAACGACTGATACGCCGCCGGGTTGTTCACCACCGGCTTGTTGAGTTCGGTCATGAACGGCCCCGGCGCCAGGCAGTTCACCGTCACGCCGGTGCGCGCCACTTCGAGCGCGGTGGTCTTCGCGAACTGAATGAGCGCGCCCTTCGCCGCGGTGTACGCCGGGCGATCGGCGAGGCCGACCTGGCCGATCATCGACGAAATATGAATCACCCGCCCCCAGCCGCGCGCGACCATGCCGGGCAGCGCGTATTTCGTGAACAGAAACGCGCCGGTCAGGCTGGTGTCGATCACGCGCCGCCAGTCGTCGAGCGTGAAGTCGACCGTCGGCCGGCGCAGGTTGATGCCGGCGTTGTTGATCAGAATGTCGACGCCGCCGAGCTGTGCGACGGCCGCGTCGACGGCGGCGCGCGACTGCGCCTCGTCGGTGACGTCGGCGGAGATGCCGACGACGCGACGGCCGGTCTCGGCCGCGAGCTCCGTCGCCGCCTGCTGCAGCGGCTCGATGCGCCGGCCGACCAGCGCCACGTCCGCGCCGGCGCTCGCCAGCGCGCGCGCGAAGGTCACGCCGAATCCTCCGGCGCCGCCGGTGATCAGCGCACGTTTTCCGTCGATGCGAAAAAGTGGGTTGTCCATATGTAATCAGTCGGCGAACGCCGTGCGCAGATACGCCACGCTGCGTTCGAGCTGTTCGTGTTCATAGCGTTCGCACGCGTCGAAGTCCGCGCCCATTTCCCACGGCGTCTGCTGCGGCGCATCGGGCGGCTGCGCATGCTGCGCGACGAAGCGCAGCACCGGCAGAAGATCGAGCGCGCTGCGCGGCGAGTAGCCGCGCCACCAGTCGAGTTCGTACAAGCGAATGTGCCGCGCATAGATGGCGGCCAGCTCGATGTTCCACGAGGCCGTCGGCGCCAGGCCGCGCACCAGCGCCGTCATCGCCGGCCAGTCGATCACGCCCTCGCCCAGCGCCGCGCGCACCAGCCGATAGCCGCTCGGCGTCGGATGAATCGTGTAGTCCTTCAGATGCACGTTGAAAATGCGCGAGCCCAGCCTGCGCGCGAATTCGAACGGCTCCTCGCCGACCGCCAGCGGATTGACTACGTCGAACGTCACGCCGATGCGGGGGCCGACGCTGCACAGCGCCAGCAGATCGTCGGACGTCGCGTCCTGATGGTTCTCGATGCCCAGCCGCAGGTCGTATTCCTCGAGCAGCGGATAGATCGTCATCAGCTTGACGATCGCCTGCCGCATATGCTCGGACCAGTCGGGGACGTGCACGGCGCGCGCGCCTTCCAGGAAGCCGGCCAGCATGGCGCGCACCGTGTGTGCGCCCGCGCGCTTCGCCAGCGGCAGCACCGTGCGCAGCGTCTCGACGTCGAGCACCGCGGTGTCCAGCACGAACGACATGTCGCGCTCGCACAGCGCGGCGGCGAAGCGATCGATCGTCGCCGGCGTCGTGTCCGGCAGCAGCTGAAAGAACGGAATTTCGATGCCGCACAGATCATGCCGCTGTGCCAGATCGATCAGCGCGTAGGCATCCATCGGACGTTCGATGGCGCGGCCGTCACGGCGCGCGAAGCCGCACGAAAACGGGAAGCTGTAGGACGCAAGTCCATAGTTTGCGCGTGTCACAACGTGCGCAGTGTAGCGGTTTCACGGCGAGGGCGCCAGTAGGGGCGACGGCCCCTCGTACAATCGCCGCGATGCAACTCGCACCTTCGATTTACACGGCGGATTTTCGACGGCTGGGCGAACAAGTGGCCGCGGCGGCGGCTGGCGGCGCCGACTGGATGCACCTCGACGTCATGGACGGCTCGTTCGTGCCGAACATCACGTTCGGACCGGTCGTGTGCGCGGCCGTGCGCGAAAGCTCTGCGCTGCCCTGCGAAGCGCACCTCATGGTGCAGGACCCCGATCGCTTCTTCGAGGACTACCAGCGCGCCGGCATGCAGCGATTGATCGTGCACGCCGAAGCCTGCCCGCATTTGTATCGCTCGTTGCAGCGCATCCGCGCCCTCGGCATGCAGACGGGCGTGGCGCTCAATCCGCTCACGCCGTTGTCCGCCGTCGAAGAGGCGATCCCGTACATCGATCTGCTCCTGATCATGTCGGTCGAACCAGGCTTCGGCGGCCAGGCGTTCATCCCAGGATCGCTGGATCGCATCCGCCGCGCCCGTGCGCTGCTCGATGCGGGAAAAAGCAGCGCCGCCGTCGAAGTCGACGGCGGCGTGAACCTCGAGACCATCCGCGCGGTGCGCGACGCCGGCGCGCAGATCGCCGTCGTCGGGGCGGCGGTCTATTCGCCGAAATTCAGCCCGGCCGACGGCCTGGCTGCGCTGCGGGCTGCGCTTTAGGCCGCTTCCGGCCGCCGGCGGTAGTCACCGGCGCGAATTGCCAGCACCAGCGCGATCAACATGCCGACGACCAGACCCGCGCCGCCGGCGATCGCCGCCGCTCTAAAGTAGCCTGCAACCGGCTCTGTCGGTTCGATCGCCTCGCTCACGAGGCGCACGTAGCTGTTGCCGACGCCGGCCGACACATCCACTTCCGCCCGCTTGGAACGCAGCGCCTGCACCGAATCGCGCAGCGTGTCGCGCTTGGCGAGCAGCTGGCTCGCCAGGAAATTCTCCTGCTCCAACTCCGCACGCGCGCGGCGCAGTTCGTCCACCACCCGAGCGATCTGGGCATCGATCTCGGCGACGTTGACCGGCACCGGTGCATCCACGACGTCCTTGACGACGATCGCGGCCTGAATGTCCGCAGACAACTGGGCATCGAGCTCCGTCAACATGGTGATCATCGCCTCGACATCCTGCAGCTGTTCTTCCGCCGAGGTGACGATGAACGCCTCCGCCGGCAGGAAGAAATTTATGTTCGAGCCGAAAATCGTGCTGAGATCCACGTTCTCCACGTTGGTGCGCTGATCGTTGACGCGGCTGCGGTCGACCGACGACGTGGTCAGGTCCAGCTGAGCCTGCGCCGTGCTGCGCGTGGACACCGCGGTATAGATCTGCATTTTGAGGCTGGTGAGCGCCACCAGGTTCGTGGCAGCGGCTGCCGCGCCGCCCTTCTGCAGATGGCCGCGCATCGCCACGGCCATTGTGCGCAGCTGCCGCACGCGTTCCTGGGATTCACCGATGGCCGCTACCGCGCCGAGCGAGCTCTGCTTGCGCTGCAGCGAACCGAGCACCGGCGACAGCCGCAGCGCTTCCAGGCGGTCGATTTCACGCACCTTCTGGTTGACGACCAGTCGCAGCAAATCACCTCTCGCCCGCTGCAGTGATTCCACATAATTTTTCTGCGCAGCATCGAGCTCCGTGGTCGCACGCAGCAATTCCGCGTCGATCTCCGCTACATACTCCGGCGTCACCCCGGAGAGCACGGCATTGGATTCCTGTTCGAACTCCATCGCCCAGAACGTGGCGATGTCCGCCGCCAGCTTCGGATCCGACAGCGCGACAGTGATCTTCAGAATATCGTTGCGCGGCTCCAGCGAGCTGCCCACGGCAGACAGAAGCTCGGCAGCGGTGTAGTTCTCCGGCATGCGATCGGCGAATTTCTGCATGGCGCGCTGGGCGATGCGCGGCGAATACACCATGCCAGCCAGCGCATTGCGGCGATAGTCCGCAAGAAACGTCGAGAATTCATCCGGCTGCGACGTCTTGATGCGACCGTCGAACTGCACGTCGGTGCGCGTCTTCACGATCGTCAAGGTCGATTCGGCGATATAGCTTTTCTCACTGCCGAAGATCATGCCGATGCGTCCCGACACAGCCAGCACCATCACGAGGAGAATAGTTTTCCAACGAGCGGCAATCGGTCCGAGGATGCGCACAAGGTCAATTTCGATGACGTCCCGCGCGTCACTATTTATAGACATAGGACGGCCATTCTAATAGTGTTGAAATAGACCCGCATCCGGGGATCCGGGGGGGCATCCGCCGTTTGGGGCGAAATTTCGCCGTCGCCTACGCCTCACCCCCTGACCCCTCACAGGGGGACATGATTTCGCGTCTACGCCTCACCCCCTGCCCCCCTCTCCCCCTCGATTTCGCTTACGTTTTTGTCGAGCAA
>JBIIIA010000278.1:0-4788 GCA_044235195.1 Thermoflexales bacterium | reverse complement strand
GCGCTTTACGATCGTATTCAGCGGGCGCATGAGTTATCACGCCAACGTCGCCGCCGTGATGCGGCTGGCGCATCGGATATTGCCGCGCGTGCGCGCTGTGCAGCCTGCGGCGCGCCTGGTGATCGTCGGGCGCGATCCGTCGCCCGCCGTGCGTGCGCTGGAGCACGAGGCCGCCGGCGTGACGGTGACCGGCGCGGTCGCCGACATCGCAGATCATGTGCGACGGGCGGCGGTCGCAGCCGTTCCTCTGGTGTACGGGGCCGGCGTGCAGAACAAAGTGCTCGAAGCGATGGCGTGCGAAACGCCGGTCGTGGCCGATCCGCTGGCGACGCGCGCGCTGGATCCGTCGTGCACCGATGCACTGCTCACCGCGGCGGACGACGAGTCGTTCGCCGCGCACATCCTGCGCCTGTTCGACGATGATGCACTGCGCGCGCGCATCGGCGCCGCCGGCCGTTCGTTCGTCGAGCGATTTCATTCGTGGGACGGCGCAGCAGAGTCGTTGGAAGGCGTGTATCTCACGTCACGGCCGAACGCCGTTCACGGCCGCGGTCTTGCACTCGCACGCTTCGCGTGATTCCGCGCCGCGTACGAGCAGTCCGTCGTATTCTTTGCCGCCTTCCATCGCCTGCCAGCCGCTCATGACGAACGGAACGTCACCCGTGGCGTTGACCCACTCGCCGTTGTAGCGACGCACGAGATGAATGTGCGCGGCGTAGCTGATCCCGCCTTCGCACGATGGATGGCCGATCTTGTCGCCGCTTCGCACCGGAGTTCCGGCGGGGATGCGGTCGCGCGTGCCGATGTGCAGATAGAGCACGCTCCAGCCGATGCGATCGTCCCCGCTCGGATCGAGCGACTGCACGACTTCGCCGCGGTCGCTGCGCGTGATGACCCCGTCGGCCATGGCGGTCGCCCATTCGGGCAGCGCGCTGCAGCCGCCCACGCTGATCGTGGTGAAGTCGAGCGCGCCCCATGGTGTGCCGCGGCCCCACGCTGCATGCGGCCCGCCCGTAAAAAACCAGGTTTCGTTCGACGCCCAGGGCAGTGCGAGATTCGGCTGTCTGGTGCCGGGCGGGATCGGAATTCCCAGATCGAAGCGCCATGGATCGCCGAACAACCGCCGGTACGTCGTGAGAAACGAGTCGGCGCTGCCGTCGTCGAACAGTGCGCGGCGCCATTCACTGCGCGGGCGCAGCAGCGCGAGCCAGTTCTGCAATGCTGCGGTGCCGGCATTGACCCCGTCGCCGACGAACGCGTACGTGCCGTCGTCGAACTGCACGATGTAACGGTTGCGCAGACGCCATCCGTAGTAGCCTTCGTTCAGCCGGCCGGCCGCCCAGCTCAGCTGCACGTACAGGCCCTGCAGGTTGGCGCGCCGATTGCCGAGCGGATACAGCAGCGCATCGCCGCTCGGGTTCGGATTGCTCACCCAGCCGCCGGCGTGCTCGAGCGCTGCCAGCAGCAGGCGCGGGTGCACGCTCGTTTGATCGGCCACCCGCTGGATGATCTGCGCGCCGCTGAGCGTGTCGTCGCCGACGCGCTCGCTGTAGCCGGCCAGATATCCACGCTGTGCGTCGATGATTCCGGCCAGGTCGAAGCCGACCGCCGACGGGCCGTTCACGAGCTCACTGTCCGGGATGAGCTTCACGGAAGGGCCGTGTTCGGTGACCGGCACGCGCACGAGCAGGGCTTGTCCGATGCGCACGGCATCGCTGGACAGGCCGTTCATGCGCTGCAGCTCGGTCAGATCGGTGTTGAAGCGCGCAGCGACGCCGCTGAGCGTGTCGCCGCGCTGCACGACGTACGTCGTCGTGAGCACTCCCTGCGCCGTCACACCGCGCAGTGGATCCGGGCTCGGTGTGAGCACCACCGCGCGCGTCGGGGCGATGCGCGCGGTGGGGGATGCCTGCGGCGCGCGCGTCGCAAGCGGGCGGGTGGCGGCCGGAACGACCGGCACGTTCGCCGTGGCGGTGGCCGTGGTCGTCGGAGCCGGCCCGCTGCATGCGCTGCAGACGAGCAGGAGCACCATGCATAGCACATGGTGTGGTCGAAGAAAGACTCTCATGCTTCCGCTATACTCATCGGGTCTGCAAATGCCGTTGCCGAACCTGACTGTTTCCGACATCGGATGCGTATTTTGTGCCATTCGGGCGATTTCGGTGCAAGATATCGAACATCGTTCTCTGCAGAAGACGAAGGGGGAGAGTTCGACGGTGCGGTTTCGAGTCGTCGGGCGCTCATAGAAAAGTGGCTGTGGTCGAGTTCAGGAATTGTAATGATTCGTCGGGCTCGTCTGCGGCAAGTCGGGAGATAAGAACAAGATGTACCAGAGTTTGACCGTAGTGGGGCGCCTCGGGCGCGACCCGGAGATGAAATTCCTGCCGAGTGGTGACCCGGTGTGCTCGTTCAGCTTGGCGACGGATCGCGTGTACAACGATCGCAGTGGGCAGAAGCAGAAGGAGACGACGTGGTTCCGCGTGTCGGTGTTCGGCAAGCAGGCGGAGACCGTGAATCAGTATCTGAGCAAGGGCAAGATGGTGCTGGTGGAGGGCCGTCTGCGCGTCGACCCGAAGACCGGCGGCCCGGCGACGTTCACCCGCCAGGATGGCACCATCGGCACCAGCTTCGAGATCTTGGCGAACACGGTGCGCTTTCTGAGCTCGCCGCAGGATGGTCCGAGCAACGGCCCGAGCAACGGTGGCCACGATGTTTCGGAGCAGACCACCGACGACATCCCGTTCTAGAGACTCGTGTACGCGTCGCCCGGGGGATCATGGTGCTGTGATCTCCCGGGTGCTTTTCGTAATTACTCATGTCCAATCCACAGCGACCTGCCCAGCCGCGACCTGCCCAGCTGCCCGTCGAAATCCCCGAGGATCTGGCGGAGACTTATTCGAACTTCGCGCTGATTCAACACACACCGTCGGAATTCATTCTCGACTTCGCGCGCATCATGCCGAATGTTCCCAAGGCGCGCGTCGGGGCTCGGGTGGTGATGACGGCGCTGCATGCCAAGCTGCTGCTGCGTGCGCTGCAGGAAAACATCGATCGTTACGAGGCACAGTTCGGCTCCATTTACATTCCGCAGGGCGATGGCCTCACCAGGCAGTTGTTCGGTGGAGGAGATTCTTCGGGTTCCTGATGATGACCGGGAAGCCGAAGCGGGAGCATTCGTGTTGAATGAATTTATCCGTCGGCTGTCGATCTGCCTGCTGATCGCTGCAATTTCGCTCGCCGGGCGCATCGATGTGAGCGCGCAGGGCGGATCTCCCGCGCTATTTCTGCCGATCGCGATGCACACTTTCCCGCTGCGGACAGTGTTCGGCATCGAGTCGTCGAAATTGACCACGTCGTCCGTAGGCATCGCTGCTGCCGGTGCGTCGTGGGTGCGCAAGAATGCCCTGGTCTGGCGTGACGTCGAGCCGACGAAAGGTGCGCGCAACTGGAATGCCGTGGCTGCGCTCGAGCAGGAATTGCTCGCTGCGCGGAGCCAGCATCTCGCCGTCATTCTCGTGGTGCGCGGCGTGCCGGACTGGGCGCGTCGGCCCGAGAGTATGGGCAGTGACAAAAATCCTTCGCAATGTGGGCCGGTGCGCGATGACCAGCTTGCGGCGTTCGCGCGATTTATGCGCGATGCCGTCGCCCGTTACTCCGCGTCCCCGTACCAGGTGCTGTATTGGGAAATGTGGAACGAGCCCGACGTCGACCCGTCACTCGTTGTGTCGAACTCCGTATTCGGCTGCTACGGCGATAAGACCGATGAATACTACGGCGGCGACGACTACGCGCGCATGCTGCAGGCGGTGCATCCCGTGGCGAAGGCGGTAAATCCGCACGTGCAGATCGTGGTCGGTGGCCTGCTGATGGACTGTGATCCTGACAATACGACGCTGAAGTGCAACGAGGGTGAAAAGATCCGCGTCGGTCGGTTCTTCGAGGGAATTCTGCGCGCCGGCGGCGGCGCCTATTTCGACGTCGCCAACATTCATTCGTACGATCGATACGTGAATGGACAGCCGATCGGGACGTATTCGAACGTAAATTGGACGAACACTCAGGTCGATGGGCCGGTTCTGCTGCGCAAGGTGGCGTATCTGCGTGATGTGCTGGCTCGCTACGGGCATCCGGACAAGCCGATCATGAACACGGAAACGGCGGTCATCTGCGCCGGTCGGAATTTCCCGTGCGACGCTGCCCCGGATGATCCGAAGAACAATGCCCCCAACGACAACATTCAGCGCGCGAATGCGTATTACATCGCCCAGTCGTACGCTGCGGCAAAGTCGGTCGGGCTGCTGGCGAACATCCATTACAGCTACGAGGGATGGAACGGCACGAACATGGTCGTCGGCTCGTCGACGCTGCTGCCGTATCACGCATTTCAGGAAGCCTCCGCACGGCTGGCCGCTGCGACGTACGTCGGACCGCTGACGACTGCCGACGCCGGTGCTGCCGGCTTGACCGGATATAAGTTCCTGCGCAACGGCAAGCCGGTGTGGGTGGTCTGGTCACTGGACGGCGTCGCGCACACCCTCATCGTGACCGGCGCCCCGACGTTGACGACGGCGCTGGGGGAATCGGCGTCGACGGCGATCGGCTACGAGCCGGTCTACGTGGAATGGCCGTGATGCTCGGGCGTGCGTAGATGTCATGGATATTCTGAAGGAGGTTCGCCCTTTCGGCCGCGCAGCTGCGGTGTTGTGGTGCGCCTTCGCTTCGGTGGCCCTGTATGTTGCGTTTTCCGGATGGCGATACGACGATCCTTACATTACGTATCGCTACGCC
>JBIIIA010000277.1:0-4800 GCA_044235195.1 Thermoflexales bacterium | reverse complement strand
CGGAGGCGGGGGAATGGCGACTCAGCCCTGAATATACGGATGAGCACTAAATAGTCGATAGTCAGAGTAAGGAGTTCTATGTTGAAACGCGCCAGCGGCATCCTGCTTCATCCGACATCCCTGCCCGGCCGATACGGCATCGGCGACCTGGGCGACGACGCTCGCCATTTCGTCGACTTCCTGGCCGAGACCGGCCTGAAGCTCTGGCAAGTGCTCCCGCTCGGGCCGACCGGCTACGGCGATTCACCGTATCAGTGCTTCAGCGCCTTCGCCGGCAACCCGCTGCTGATCAGCCTCGAAACGCTCGTCGGTGAAAATGCGCTGCCGGCCGAGGAGCTGGCGCACACGCGTTCGTTCCCCGCAGACCGCGTGCTCTTCGGCGAAGTGATCGAGTTCAAGATGCGCGTGCTGCGCCACTCCTACGTGCACTTCACCAACTACGCCGCCGACGCCGAACAGAAGGCGTTCCTGCATTTCTGCACCGAGAACGCGCACTGGCTCGACGACTACGCGCTCTTCATGGCCCTCAAGGATGCCCACGACGGCGCGCCGTGGAACACATGGGAAGACGACATCGCGCGCCGCACGCCGACCGCGATGAGCAAGGCCCGCCGCGACTACGCGCAGCAGGTGCAGACGCACAAATACATGCAGTACCAGTTCTTCAAGCAGTGGACGGCCATCCGCGCCTACGCCGCCGCGAAGAACGTGCAGATCATCGGCGACATCCCGATCTTCGTGGCATACGACAGCGCCGACGCCTGGGCCAATCGCGAGCTCTTCCAGATCGACGAACGCGGCAACCCGATCTTCATCGCCGGCGTGCCGCCGGACTACTTCAGCCCGACCGGCCAGCGCTGGGGCAACCCGCTGTATCGCTGGGACGTCATGGCCAAACAGGGCTACGCCTGGTGGATCGACCGCATCAAGGCGGCGCTCAAGCTCTACGATTACGTGCGCATCGATCACTTCCGCGGCTTCGAATCGTACTGGGAAGTGCCGGCGTCCGAGCCGACCGCCATGCACGGCCGCTGGGTGAAGGGCCCGGACAAAGCGCTCTTCGAGGCCATCGCCGCCACGCTCGGCGACGACCTGCCGATCATCGCCGAGGACCTGGGCATCATCACCGACGAAGTCAAGGCGCTGCGCGACGCCTTCGGATTCCCCGGCATGCGGCTGATCCACTTCGGCTTCGTCGCCGATTCGGACGCCGCCTTCCTGCCGCACAGCTACATCCCGAACTGCGTCGCCTACGCCGGCACGCACGACAACGACACCACGGTCGGCTGGTGGCAGTCGCTCGATGCCCCCACGCGCGAAATGGTGCGCGAATACCTCGGCGTCACCGGCGACGACATCCAGTGGGATTTGATTCGCGCGCTGTTCATGTCGTGCGCCAACACCGTCGTCGTCACCATGCAGGACGTGCTCGGCCTCGACAGCGACGCGCGCATGAACTTCCCCGGCCGCGCCGAAGGCAACTGGTTCTGGCGCTTCCGCTGGGAACAGGTCACCCCCGAACTACGCACACGCCTGCGCCGCATGACCAAGCTCTACGGACGGTGATTGCCGTCCGCACGGGAGTCCGTGAATGACAGCAGCGCCCCGAAAAAATCATGTGGAAATTTAAGATTCGAGATCTTGAATTCACAGCATCAGGTTGTAATATCGCGGCTGTTTTGCAGTAGGGTTTCGAGTGCGGTACAGCGCTCGTTCGTGCGACGATCGTCGACGAAAGGGTTAGCCGTGGCTGCCAAGGAGGAATAGTTCCCTTTACTACATGGACGATGTTTTCGAGTCTCAGCGCACGGTTCTCGGCGCACAATCGTCTCGCAGCTCGATGCTGCACACCCCCACCAACTTCGGCTCTCCGATAGAGTATCCGGCCGTACCTGCCGATCATCCGATCTGGCGTATGCCTACCCCATCGCTGGTGCTCTCGCCGAAGCGCGCGGCCGACAATTTCCGCGCGATCCAGAACGCCTTCGCGTTCTGCGACGCCAAGGTCGGCTACGCTATGAAAGCCAACCCGCACCCGTGGCTGCTCTCAGCCATCGCCGACGTGCCGGGCTCGCTCTTCGAGATCGCCTCCAAAGCCGAAATTCAGACGCTGCTCGACATGGGCATCGACGGCTCGCGCATCTTCTTTTCGAATCCGGTCAAGCAGCCGGCCCACATCGAGTTCGCCGTGCGCAATGGCATTCGCTTGTTCGTCTACGACAGCGAATCAGAACTCGACAAGCTGGAACAGTTCAACGACCCGGAGAATCCGCTCGAGGTGTACGTGCGCATGACGGTGCCGCACACCGGCGCGCTGTGGCCGCTGACGCATAAGTTCGGCGTCGAACCGCGCACCGCCGTGCAGCTGCTCAAGTCCGCCCGCGACCGCGGCCTCAAGCCGGTCGGCCTGGCGTTCCACGTCGGCTCGCAGTGCACGCGCCCCGAGACGTGGGTCGATGCCATCGCCGCCGTGGCGCCCGCCTGGAAGATGGCGCGCGAAGCGGGCATCGAGCTCGACATGATCGACATGGGCGGCGGCTTCCCCGCGCCGTACACCAACCCGGTGCCGCGCCCGTACGAAGTGGCCGACGCCGTGCGCGATGCGCTCGACGAGCATCTGCCCGGCTACAAGCGCGTGTTCCTCGAGCCCGGCCGCGGCGTGTGCGGCGACGCCGGCGACATGATCCTGCAAGTGACCGGCGTGGCCGAACGCCCGGACGGTCAGACGTGGCTCTATCTCGACGGCGGCTTCTTCAGCGGCCTCTACGAGATCCCCGACGGCATCCGCCCGTCCGTGCAGCCCGTCGTGCGCGAGCCGCGCCCGCTTGGCATGCACACCTATCGCCTCGCCGGCCCGACGTGCGACTCGCTCGATACGCTCTTCGAGATGCGCTCGCCCGTCGAACTCAAAGTCGGTGATCGCCTGATCCTCAAGACCAGCGGCGCCTACGTCTATTCCGTCAGCTCGCCCTTCAACGGCTTCGCTACCCCCGAAGTCCTGCACGAGGACGAGTGGATGGTCCGCATCACGGACTTCCAGGGCGTGTGCTGAGGGGAGTGATAGTAGAGAGTGATAGCAGATAGTGGATAGTGATAGCACTATCCACTATCACTCTCTACTATCTGCTATCACCTCCCCCCACTCTCACCTTCACCTCGAGCGTCTCCTTCGCCGCGCCCTTGTACGTGCCGCGCGTGGGCGGCGCATCGGCGTAGTCGCGGCCGACGCCGAGCCGCACATACTGCTGGTTCTGCGCGCAGTTGTGCGTCGGGTCGAGTGAGATCCAGCCGCGCTCGGGCACGAACACGTCCACCCAGGCGTGGCTGGCAGCATCGTCGCGTTCGGCCACGCGCGCGCTGTAGAGATAGCCGCTCACGTAGCGCGCGGGAATTCCCACGCTGCGGCAGGCCGCGATCATCACGTGGGCGAAGTCCTGACATACGCCGCGCCGCAGGTCGAGCACTTCGACCGCGGACGTATTCACGTTCGTGGCGCCAGGCTCGTACTTGAACTGCGTGTAGATCGCTGCCATCAGCGCCATCGCCGTGGCCTGCGCATCGCCGCGCTCGTGCTGCGCCGCGAACGCGCGCAGTGATTCACCCCCCGCCGCATACCGCGTCGAAGACAGGTAGTCGAATTCGTCCAGCGGCGACAACGCGCGCGCAGCATCGACGTATTCGGCCGGAGTGCTCACTTCGCTCACCGACGTCACGCTCAGCCGCTGATGCGGGACGAGCACGTCGAAGTAGCGCACGTCGTTGCCGTAGCGATCGACGTAGTGCATGACTTCCCCGTGCGGCTCGGTCGTCAGCCGGAACGAGTGCACGATCTGCCCGCCGGCGTCCGCCGGGCGCAGACGCATCTCGGTGTATGCCTCGCTGATCAGTCCGTCGTACGTGAACGTGGTACGATGCTCGATTCTTAATTTCATATTTCTGCCACCTGATCTCCCTGGCAAAATCCTGCTCGATCACGATCCACTATCTGCTATCACTATCTACTCTTTCCTCTGACTCTCTACTACTGCTGCTGCTGCACCTGCTGCATGTAGTTGCGCCAGCCCGGCAAAATCACCTGCGCGCTGAAGAAGGTGCGCGTGACGTCGTCGCCGAGCGAGTTCATGCGCTGCAGCATGCGCTCGAGGTAATCGTGCAGGCCGTCGCCCAGCACCTCGGCGAGGTCGAGATACGTCAGGTCGGAACAAATGCGCCCGGCGGCGCGCGTCGCGGGATTCTCCGCCGACGCCGAGATGCGCTTCAACGATTCCAGCACGCTGTTCATGCAGAAGTGCACGGTGCGCGGGAACTCGCGATTCAACAACAGGAACTCGACCACGCGCGCCGTCTGCAGCGTGTGCGCGGTCTTGCGGTACGCCTCCAGCGCGCTGCACGAGCGCAGCATGGCCGAGAGCTGAATCGTCTGCACCGGCGAACCTTCCTCCAGCCCCCCCAGCGACGCGTACTTCACATCGAGGATGCGCGCCGTCTTTTCGCTGCGCTCGAGATGCTTGCCGAACTGAATGAAGTGGTATCCGTCGCCGTGCGTCATCGTGGCATGCGTCACGCCCTGGAACGCGTGCGAGCCGTCGCGCACCGCCGCGAACAGGTCGGCCGGGCCGCGCAGCACCGCCGATCGATTGACGTTGCGCACCTGGTAGTACAGCGCATTGATCTGCTCCCACATCTCGCTGCTGATCTGCTCACGCACCGTACGCGCGTTCTCGCGCGCCAGGTTGATGCAGCTGAACACCGAGTTGGGATTTCCTTCGTCCCACAGCAGAAACGTCATCGTGTTGCGCG
>JBIIIA010000035.1:0-15072 GCA_044235195.1 Thermoflexales bacterium | reverse complement strand
CCCGGTGGGCTCGGGCTGGCGATGGAATTCGCGCGCGACCCGCTGCCGTATCTCGAGACGGCGCTGGAGTACGTCGAGCGCTGCATCTGCGGAGACGAGGGCTGCCCGGTCTGTCTGCACAACTTCGGCCGGCGCGACGTCGGCCTGCTCAGCCGACTGGCGGCGCGCTACCTGCTGCGGCGCATCCTGAACCGTGACGCCGGTGGCGTGCTGACGGACCTGCGCGCGTACGTGACGGCGACGTATCCCGGCTCGATGATGGAGCGGCCGGGGAATGACGGCTGACCGCTGACGACGGACGACGGACGGCGGACCGCGGTCGGCCGTCGGTCGTCCGCCGTCGTCCCATTACACTTCCCCCATGTCGTCCGAAAACATCCGGCTAACGCGCGAACAGGCGCAGTATTTCTACGAGCAGATCGAGGCGGTGACGGTCGGGCGAAAGTCCGCATCGATCACGAATCGCGAGAGCGTGCTGCGGCTGCGGCAGATCTTCGAGCAGGTGTTGAAGGAAGCATCGCGTGGCGCGCAGGAGCCGCTGCCGGACACGTTCAAGCGCAGCATCTACGTGCTGAACGAGACGCACGCGCCGCGTGAGCTGATCGACGTGTCGCACCAGTTTCGCAAGCTGGCGAATCGCAGCGTGCACGAGATGGAATTCGACGTGCACGGCGAGCACGTCGAATTCGGTGCGCAGACGATCGGCGATCTCACCGAATTTTTGTCGGATGCGCCGCGGCCGGTGCGCAGACAGGCGCGCGTGGATCTGCCCGTGCCGGCGACGCAGTGGCCGGCGCAGATTCCGCTGCTGCGCGGCGTGGTGACGTCGCAGCAGCTGGGTGATCCCCTCACGTTTACCTGCGCCGTCGAAGAGCCGGAAGAGCTCGGCACGCTGGCCATCGAGCTCGACCAGAACTGGAAGGGAACGGAGCTGCCGAATTACACGACCGTCGCCTTGCACGGCCTGCAGCACGTCGCCGACGGGTGTTATCGAATTTCACCGGAAGGGCTGCTGGTGCTGCATCCCGACCTGCTCATCAGCTCTACGTCGATCTCGGAGTGCCTCGGCGACAAGGGGGCTTCCTCGATGCTGTATCTGATGAACAAGTTTCGCCGCACCAGCGCATCCGAGGCGATGCTCAAGGGTTCCGTGGCGGGCAGCATGTTCAGCCAGGCCATTCGCGATCCCGAGATCGATCCACGCGAAGCATTCCGGCGCGCCTCGCGCGAGAGCGTGCTGTCGTTCACGCGCCTCGGAGCGGGCGTTGACCAGACGATCTGGACCGAGACGCGCGACATGCTGGCCGTGATGAAGGGATCGCTGACGCAGCTGCGGACTGCTCAGGAATTCACTGAGATGACTTTGCTGTCGGCATCGCTCGGCATGCAGGGCCGCATGGACGGCGTATTCATCGACCCGAAAGCGCAGCGCGCGCGCGTGGTCGAACTGAAAGGGGGGAAGCCGCTGCCCGTCGACGCTCCGATCACGCTTCCTGGATTCGCGGAAAGCAAAGGGATTCGCATCAGTCATCTCGGACAGGCGCTGACCTACGAGATGCTGATGCGTTCGGCGATGCCGCAGCTGTCGACATCTGCGAGCTTGTTGTATGCAAAGGACAAGATGATCCCGCTGCGTGATGCGAAGCACAATCCGGTGGCGCGGCGCAACCTGATGAAAGTGCGCAATGCAGTCGCCGGCTACGACTGGATGCTGGCGCAGGATGCGGTGAAAGTGGTGAGCCGACTCTCACAGGCGGCTCTGCCGGATGCGCCGCCGTACCTGAAAGAGGACATCGAAAATTTGCGCGCCGTGTTGAAAAAGGCGACGCCATTGGAGACCGCATATTTCACGGCGTACGTCGGGCTGGTGGCGCGCGAGTGGCTGACGGCGCGCATCGGCACTACGAATCCAGACGCGATGTCGAACGGCTTCGCACGGTTGTGGAAGGACGACCTCGAGGCCAAGGAACGCGACTTTCTCGCCATTTCCTCGCTCGTGTGTAGTGCGTACGACGCCGACTCGCGCGTGGTGACGTTCACGTCGCAGCGCGTCGGCGGTATGGCATCGACGTCGCTGCGCACCGGCGACCCGGTGGTGCTGTATCGGCACGAGCGTGATCTCAGCGCCGATCCGTTGCACGGGCCGTTGATCCGCGGAATCATTCACGATATTCGCGCGCACGAAGGGATGGTCGCCGTTTCGCTCAACGACGCGCCGGTGGATGCGCAGATGGAGGGCGTCTGGGCGGTCGAGCCGTTTCTGTACGAGAATCTCTACAACTACGAATTTCGCGCGCTCGCGCAGTTTCTGTTCGCGCCGCCCGAAAAGCGCCGCGTGCTGCTGGGCCTGCAGGAGCCGCGCTTTGCGCCGCTGGCGACGCCGCTGGCGCGTGTGATTCCCGAGATGCCCGGCGGAACGACGAGCGACCAGCAGCATGCGCTCCTCGAGCATGCATTGAGCGCCCGAGACTATTTCCTGCTGCAGGGCCCGCCCGGCACCGGCAAGACCAGCGTCATGATTCGCATGATGATGAATCATTTGTCGAACCAGACGAGTGAAAATGTCCTGCTGCTGGCGTTCACGAATCGTGCGGTCGAAGAGATCTGCAAGGCGATCGAACCGATCTGCCCATTCGTGAAACTGGGCAGTGGCAACAACCTGAAAAATCCGGAATATGCGCTCGATGAATATGCGCGTGCGCACGGCGTGCCGGCCACACGCGAGCACATTCGCAAATCGCGCGTGTTCGTGGCGACGGTTGCTTCGCTGCTCGGCCGTCCGGAGCTGCTCGAGATCAAGCAGTTCCACACCGCCATCATCGACGAAGCGTCGCAGCTGCTCGAGCCGCACCTGGCGGGCATCCTGCCGTACGTCGGGCGATTCATCCTGATCGGCGACGAAAAGCAGCTGCCGGCGGTGATCACGCAGTCGCCCGAACAGGCGCGTTCGGCCGACCCTGAGCTGCGCGCGCTCGGCATCGCCGACGAAGACGGCGTCACCGATCTGCGCACGTCACTGTTCGAGCGACTGCTGCGCGTCTCCGAGCGCAGCGGCTGGAAATCCTACGGCATGCTCGAGGCGCAGTCGCGCATGCACGAAAAAGTGCAGGCGTTCGCGAGCGCACGGTTTTACGGGGGCAGGCTGCGGCCGCGCGCGGCGCATCAGAGTGAAAAGTCTTCGTTGTTTTCCGATGCGTCCGAAGACTCCATCGAACGGGCGCTGGCGACGGCGCGCGTATTGTTCATCCCGGTGCGCGCACAAAAAGGCATGCGCACGAACACCGGCGAAGCGGAGCTCGTGGGCCAGCTGCTCGGCCGCCTGCATAGTCATTACATGCGCCATGCGCATTTAGGAGTTCCCGTCGAACGCATGGCTGCGGAGACGGCGCGCCGCATCGGCGTGATCACGCCATTCCGCGCGCAGATTTCCGAAATTCGCCGCGCGCTGCCGCCGGATCTGCAGAGCTCCGGGATCGACATCGACACCGTCGAGCGGTACCAGGGCAGCGAACGTGAGGTGATCGTGGTGTCGTTCGCCGTGAATCACGCCATGCAGATCGCCGCGATGCAGTCGTTGAATCAGGACGGCAGCGTCGATCGCAAATTGAACGTGGCGTTGACGCGCGCGAAGGAATACATGATCCTCGTCGGCGTGCCGGAAGTGCTGCGCATCGATCCGCACTATGCCGCGCTTTTGGATCACATCGAGGCGACCGGCGGATACATGTCCTCGTATTCCGCCGAGGACATGGACTTCTAGTCACTCCCAGCCGCAGACGTATGCGTGCAGCCAAGTGCGCGCGCTTTGGTCGCGGGCGATGGCGCGCAGTGTGCGGCGCGCGTCGGCGTCTGCGCCGCGCACGAGCAGCGCGCCGCCGAGGAAGCGCATGCCGCCGGTGAACACCGTCTCACCGCGCGCGATGCAGCCGTCGAGCAGCAGCGAGGGCAGCAGGCACGGCGCGTCGGCCCCGGTGACGTCGCAGGCGAGGGCATGGTAATCGGCCGCCGCCTCGACGAGCTCCTGTGCGGTGACGTCGCTTGGAACGGCGCTGAGGTCGAGCGTGCACGTCGAAGCGTGGCAGCCGGCGTGGCCGAGGCTGTACGTCGCGTCGCCGAGCGGCACGTACCGCTCGGCGATGTTGAAGGCGACGCCGAAATCCTGTGCGATGAGCGGGATCAACGTGTCGTCGTCGTGCAGCACGGCGCAGCGCGATGTGGTGAGTTTCGTATCCGCCGAGCGGCGCACGTCGAGAGCGACCGTGTAGCCGAGCTGTCGATCGGCGACCGCGGCGATGAGCGCGGCGGCGGCATCGGCGTGGGCCGGGTTGCGGCGGCCGCGTCCGCCGACGGTGACGCGGCTGGGGGCGCCGCGGCCTTCGGCGCACAGCCGCAGAAAATCGGCGAGCATGCGTTCGGCTTCTTCGGGTGTGATGCGGCCGGCATGCAGATCGTCGGCGTATACATCGCCGAGGTATACATCCATGCGGCCGAGTTGTTCGGGAAAGCCTGTGTGTGCGAGGAAGAGCAAAAGCAATTGCAGCGCTTCGAACAGCGTGCGCGGCGGGTGAACGGCGATGGCGGTGAGCGCATCCGCTGCATCGGCGAGCCCGACGGCAGTGGCCGAATGCGTGAGATGTTCGGCGCTGTGCTGCAGCACGGCGATGGCGGCGAGCATGCCGTCCCATGCGGCGCGCGGGGCGTGGGCGGTGGTGCGTCTTGCATCGACCCCCACGTGCAGCCCCGGCAGGCCCTGTTTCAGCAGCGTGTCGTAATCGAGCACGAATCCGCGCCAGCCTGTGCGCGCGCGCAGCCCGCGTTCTCCGGAGACCAGGCGTCGCAGGCTCGGGCTGCAGGCCGCCAGCACGCGATCGTGGGTCGTCGGGTGGCCTGCTGTGAAGACGTAGCCGCCGCGTCGCAGGTCGACGCCGAACGGCAGCGATCGCACGCGCCCGACGAATCGGTCGCCCGGCGTCGGCATCGCAAAAATTCGAGGGAAGAGCGTGCCGAGCGCATGCGCTTCGCGCAGCTCCGGCGTCGGCGCATGTTCGAGCGTGGCCAGAAATGCAGATTCGATGCAGGCATCGTCTTCGGACATCATCATGACGGAAAGATCGTATGCGCCTGCTCGCCGTCTCGTATCCACCGTACGGACAGGACCGTGCGTCGCCGCGCGCACGGCCGCCGCATCCGCTACAGTACGGCCCATGCCGCGATTCGAAAGCTACATCTCCTGCGACGACGCCGTCGCGCATTTGAATGATCCCGACTGGCTGTTCGTCGACTGCCGATTTGCGCTGGCTGACAAGGTGCAGGGCCGACGTGAATATGCCGAGGCGCACGTGCCCGGCGCCGTATTCGCCGATCTGGACGGTGATCTGTCCGCGCCGCACGTGCCCGGCGTGAGTGGGCGGCACCCGCTCCCGGCGAAGGATGAATTCGTGCGCACGCTGCGTCGTCTGGGGATCACGAACCGCACGCAGGTGGTGGCGTACGACGCGCAGGCCGGGCAGCTGGCGGCCGGGCGATTGTGGTGGATGTTGAAATGGGCCGGCCACGCGGCGGCGGCCGTGCTCGACGGCGGCATCACACGGTGGCACGCGCGCGGGCTGCCGCTGCGCGGCGGCGTCGAGTCGCGGCCGGCGAGCGACTTCACGGCGGCGTGGGACGACGGGCTGCAGGTGCTGGTCGACGAGGTCGAGCGCGACCGTTCGCTGGCGCTGCTCGACGCGCGCGCGGCGGATCGTTTCCGCGGCGAGAACGAGACGATCGACCCGGTGGGCGGCCACATCCCGGGCGCGCGGTCGGCGCCGTTCGCTGCGAACATCGCATCGGACGGGACGCTGCGCCCGCGTGCGGAGATCGAAGCGCGCTTCGCCGCGCTCGTGGGTGATGCACCGGCCGAACGCTGTGCCTTCTACTGCGGCTCCGGCGTGTCGGCGCTGCAGAACGTGCTGGCGTGGCGGCACGTGCGCGGGACGATGCCGCGGCTGTACGTCGGTTCGTGGAGCGAATGGATCGTCGATCCGCGGCGCGGGCGGGTGAGCGGGGCGAACGACAATGAGTAGCGCCGTCGAGCGCGCCGTCGAGCGCGCCGTCGTGGTGACCGGCGTTTCGTCCGGCATCGGCGCAGCGGCGGTACGCGCGGCGCTGGACGGCGGCGCGCGCGTGTTCGGGAGTGTGCGCACAACATCGGACGCCGCGCGCGCGCAGGCAGAATTCGGCGAGCGTTTCACGCCGCTGGTATTCGACGTGACCGATGCCGCGGCTGTGAGCGCGGCGGCTGAAGTCGTGCGAGCGGCGTTGGCGGGGCGCGCGTTGTTCGGCCTGGTGAACAACGCCGGCGTGGCCACGCCCGGGCCGCTGCTGCACCAGCCGTTCGACGAATGGCGCAACGTGCTCGAAGTGAACGTGCTCGGCGTGGTGCGCGTGCTGCAGGCGTTCGCGCCACTCGTCTGCGGCCGCGCACCCGGGCGCATCGTGAACATCGGTTCGGTGAGCGGGCGTGTGGCGTGGCCGATGCTCAGCGCGTATGCGGCATCGAAGCACGCGCTCGAGGCCGTCACCGATGCGCTGCGCCGCGAGATGATCGTGCATGGCGTCGACGTGATCATGGTGGCGCCGGGTGCGGTGCGCACGCCGATCTGGGAGAAGGCGCGTCGACGCGACATGTCACGCTACGACGGGACGGCGTACGTCGACGCGCTCGGGCGCTACGGAGAATTCGTGGACGATTCCGAGCGCGCCGGCATTCCGGTGGAGCAGGTCGGCGCGCTGATCTGGCGTGCTCTGACCACGAAGAGGCCGCGCGCGCGCTACGCGCCGGCGCCGAATCCGTGGGTGAATGCACTGCTGCCGCTGCTGCCGCGTCGCTGGCTGGATCGCATCGCGGCGCGGGTGATCGGCCTGCGGCCTGTGGCGACGGCCGCGCAGGACGTTACAATCTCTAGGATTCCGTCGGCAGTACGCCCGAGTGCGACGGCGTCAGAGGATAAAAATGCAGAAAATCGGTGTGATCGTCGGTCGTGAGTGGTCTTTTCCGCCGGCCTTCCTCGAAGAAGTGAACGATCGCAACGAAGGTGTGACGGCTGAATACGTCAGTCTGGGAGGTACGCGCATGGATGAGCCGTGCCCCTATGCGGTGATCGTAGACCGCATCTCCGACGAAGTGCCGTATTACCGCTCGTATTTGAAGAACGTCGTGCTGCAGGGAGTGCACGTCGTAAACAATCCGTTCATGTGGACGGCGGACGACAAATTTTTCCAGGCGTCGCTGGCGACGAAGCTGGGGCTGCCTTCGCCGCGCACGGTGGTGCTGCCGAACAAGGATTATCAGCCGGGCATCGTGCACAACGAGAGCCTGCGCAATCTGCAGTATCCGATTCCGTGGCGCGAGCACATCGAATATCTGGGCGGCTTTCCGCTGGTGCTGAAGAACGTGTACGGCGGCAGCTGGAAGGGCGTGTACGTCGTGCACAACGAAGACGAGCTGTTCTGGCGCTACAACGAAAGCGGACTGCTGACGATGATGCTGCAGGAATACGTGCAGTGGGACAACTACGTGCACTGCACGGTGATCGGCAGGCAGGACGTATACGTGTCGAAGTACGACCCGGTGAATCGGCGCTATCAGCGGCACGATCTGGACCGTGAGCTGCACGACCGCGTCGTGCGACATTCGCTGACGCTGATGCAGGCGCTCGGCTATGAAATGAACACCGTCGAGTGGGCCATTCGCGGCGGTGAACCGTATGCGATCGATTTTCTGAATCCGTCGCCGGACATGGAGATCAACACGTGCGGCGTGGAGCTGCATCGCTGGTGCGTGGAGAAGATGGCCGATCTGTGCATTCGCCTTGCGAAGACGCCGCGCGTACAGCGCACACCCTACGAACTCTGAATCATGAACTCCGAAATCGTCAACGACATCCGCAGTGAATTTCCTTCGCTTGCCCGGCGCCATGCCGGCCGTTCCCTCGTGTATTTCGATGCGCCCGGCGGCACGCAGACCACGCGGCGCTGCATCGAGCGCGTCGTCGACTACTGGCAGCGCTGCAACGCCAACACGCACGGCGCCTTCGTCACGTCGGCCGAGAGCGACGCGGTGATCGATCAGGCGCACGAAGCTGGGGCGGATTTCATCAATGCGCGCAGCGCCGATGAAATCGTGTTCGGGCAGAACATGACCAGCCTGGCGTTCGCGCTCAGCCGCAGCATCGGCCGCACGCTGAATCCGGGCGACGAAATCATCCTGACGCGGCTCGACCACGATGCGAATTTTTCGCCGTGGCATCTGATGGCCGAAGACCGCGGCGTGAAGGTCAACGTCGTCGACGTGAACACCGACGACTGCACGCTGCAGATCGACGACTACGAGCGTTTCCTGAATGCGAAGACGCGCCTGGTGTGCGTCGGCCTGGTGAGCAACGCCGTAGGCACTTTGAATCCGGTCAAGCAGATCATCGGCATGGCGCATGCGGCCGGCGCGTGGACGTTCGTCGACGCGGTAGCGGGCGCGCCGCACGTGCCGATCGACGTGCAGGACCTGGACACGGATTTTCTGGCCTGCTCACCGTATAAGTTCTGGGGCCCGCATCAGGGCATGCTGTACGGCAAGTACGACCTGCTCGATGCGTTGCCGGCGTACAAGGTGCGCCCGGCCGATGCCAAGCCGCCGCACAAATTTCAGACTGGCACGCAGAGCATGGAAAACCAGAACGGCCTGATCGGCGTGATGGAGTATCTCGAGTGGTTCGCCGATCGCACCGGCGCGGCGTATCGCGGGCCGGCGCTGCGCAGCGCGCGCGCCGAAAAGCTGCACGCCGCCATGCAGGCGTCGCAGGTGTACGAAGAAGAACTCTGCAAGCGGTTGATCGCCGGCGTGACGGCGATTCCTGGCTTGCGCTTCTTCGGCATCCGCGAACCCGAGCGGGCGAGCGAGCGCGTGCCGACCATCGCCGTGCGCATCGACGGGCAGCATCCGCACGACACGGCGTCGGCGCTGGCCGAGCGCGGCTTCTGCGTCTGGGACGGCAACTACTACGCGATCAACCTGACCGAGCGCCTCGGCGTCGAAGAGAGCGGCGGCATGGTGCGCATCGGGTTGTCGCATTACAACACTGAGAATGAAGTCGACGACTTCGTCGATGCACTGGCGCACGTGGCGCGCGGAAAGTAGGGTCGGAGCCTCTGCAATCAAACCATGCAAAAACAACCTGTCTTCTTCCTGGGATTCGGCGGCGTCGGCCGCGCACTGCTGCGGCAGATCATCGAGGCGCGCAGCCTGCATCGCACGCGCAATGGGCTGCGGCTCGACGTGCTCGGCATCGCCGACAGCGCCGGCGCGCTGGTGAGCGAAAAGCCGCTGACGGATGCGGCGCTGAAAAAAGCATTGCAGACGAAGATCGACACCGGTCGGCTGCCGGGCGTTGCGGCCACGCGCGCCAACATGCGTGCGATGATCGCGGCGCTGCCCAAGAACGCCATCGTGGTCGACACGTCCGCTTCTCCTGCGACCGTGCCGGCGCTGATCCAGGCCAAGCGGCGCGGCAACGGCGTGGTGCTGGCGAACAAAATACCGATCGCCGGTGATCTGGCGTGGTGGGACGCCATCGCCGACGAGCGCGCGCGCTGGGAGACGACGTGCGGATCGGCCATGCCGGTGATCTCCACGCTGAACACACTGCTCGACTCCGGCGACGTGGTGCATCGCATCGAAGGCACGCTGAGCGGCACGCTGGGATACGTGTGTGCACAGCTCGAGGCCGGCGTGAAATTCGGCGACGCCGTGCGCGACGCCAAGATGCGCGGCTACACCGAGCCCGACCCGCGCCAGGACCTCGGCGGCCTCGACGTGGCGCGCAAGGCGCTGATCCTCGCGCGCATGCTCGGCTACCGGCTCGAAATGAAGAACGTCAAAGTCGAGTCGCTGTACCCGAAGCAGATGGACAAGCTCACCGTCGATGAATTCATGCGCGACGTCGATTCGCTCAACGGGCTGATGGCCGATCGTGTAGCCGAGCTGACCACCGACGGACACAAGCTGCGCTACGCGGCGGTGATCGAGAACGGCAAACTCAAGGCCGGCTTCGTCGGCGCCGATCCGGTTAGCAAGCTCGGCTCTTCGCGCACGTCCGACAGCGTGGTGGTCTTCCACACGCATCACTTCACCGACAACCCACTGACCATCAGCGGCCGCGGCGCGGGGCAGGAAGTGACCGCGGCCGGCGTGCTCGGAGACGTGGTGAGCCTGAGCCGAGTGATGGCCTAGCGCGTTCTTCATTCAGCTGGCCTACAATGCGCGCGCAAGATACGCCGTGCGCCGAGGTCGGCCGCGGGAGGAGACGAGAAAGAAGACGCGCATACTTCATCTAATCAGGCATCAACTCAGGCATCGTCGCTGCGCCGTGTGCTCGTGTTGAACGTGACGTACGAGCCGCTGAGCGTCATTCCCGTCGCGCGCGCGGTGCACCTGTTGTTGTCCCAGCGTGCGGAGATGATCGAGTCATCGGACACGTGGATTCGCAGCGAGCACTTTCGCATCGCGGCGCCGGTGGTGATTCGGCTGCTGAACTACGTGCGCGTGCCGCACAATCTGCCGCTGCCGCTGTCGCGCCGCACGCTGCTGCTGCGCGACGGCTACATGTGTCAGTACTGCGGCATTCAGCCCGGGCGTGAGCACCTGACGATCGATCACGTCGTCCCGCGCTCGCGCGGCGGCCGCACCGAATGGGAGAACGTGGTGGCCGCGTGCGGGCCGTGCAATCGGCGCAAGGGCAACAAGACGCCGGACGAAGCGGGCATGAAAATGATGACGCATCCGCATCGTCCGCGCTTCTGGGCGATGGCGCTGTTGACGATGGCGAACAACGAAGCGTGGCGCAAATATCTGCGCTCCGCCGATCGGTAGGAGATATGCCCAAACGCATCGATCTGTTCCGCTTCACCCCGGCAGCGTGTCTGCTGCTGCCGCTGACGGCGTTCATCGTCTGGTTTGCGTTGCCCGGCACGGCGCAGCGGCTGGAAGGAGTGACGGGCGAGCACGCGCGTCTGCCGCAGCTGCGCGCGCTGTGGAATCTGCTGCTGCAGCAAACGCGGCCTGCGCCCGTGCTCGCGGCGGAGAAAGTGGATGTGACGCTGCTGCCCGACGACTTCATCGGTGTGAACACGTTTCTCGAACAGGAAGTCGAGCCCGTCAAACGCGAGCGCCAGCTGCGCATGATCCGCGACGCCGGCTTCACATTCATTCGCCAGCAGTTTCCGTGGGCGGACATCGAAGTGCACGGCCCGGGAGATTTCGAAGACCGCCGTAATCCACAGATCGGCATGATCAGCGCGTGGGCCAAGTACGACAACATCGTCGAGCTGGCCGAGCGCTACGACGTGGCGATTCTGGCGCGTTTGGATGCGCCGCCGAAGTGGGCGCACGAAGGCTACGCCGACCTGGGCGACTTCGGCCCGCCGGCGCGCTTCGAGGCGTTCGCCGAGTATGCTGGGGCGGTCGCGGCGCGATACAAGGGCCGCATTCGCTATTACCAGATTTGGAACGAGCCGAACATCTATCCGGAGTGGGGCAATCAGCGGGTGAACCCAGAAGACTATGCGCGCCTGCTGTGTCTGGCGCACGACCGCATCAAGCAGGCCGACCCGCAGGCGATCGTCGTGGCGGCGGCGCTGGCGCCGACGGTGGCGCAGGACGGCCGAGACCTGAGCGATCTGATTTTCCTGCAGCGCATGTACATCGCCGGGGCGGGGCGCTGCTTCGACGTCGCGTCGGCGCAGGGCTACGGCTTGTTCTCCGGGCCCGGGGATACGCGATCGAGCCCGCTGGAGACCAACGTGGCGCGCCACGTGCTGATGCGCGACGTCATGGTGAGCAACGGCGACGCGCGCAAGCCCGTGTGGCTGGCCGAGGTCAACTGGAACGCCGTGCCGAACGAGCCGGAGCGCATCGCCGGCGTCGGCCGCTACGGAATGGTGTCGCTCGAAGATCAGGCGCGCTTCACGCCGCAGGTAATCGCGCGTGCGCGGCGCGAGTGGCCGTGGGTGCGCGCGATGTCGGTGTGGTTTTTCAAGCCGGCCGATGATTCACGCGCCAACGATTCGATGTATTACTTTCGCATGGTCGAGCCGGACTTCACGCCGCTGCCGCTGTACGAATCGATGAAGGAATTTCTGGCTCGATGATCGAGATCATCGCGAACTGCCACATGCACACGCCGTACTCCGACGGTGAGAAATATCACGATGAAATCGCGGCTGTCGCGGCGCGCGCCGGGCTGGACGCCGTGATCGTGACGGACCACAACGTGCACGTGCGTGGGCAGGAGGGCTATCGCCACGGCGTGCTGATGCTGGCGGGCGAAGAAGTGCACAATGTCCGTCGGCGGCCGCAGGCGAGCCACTGCCTGGTGTACGGCGCCGAGTCCGAGGTGTCGACGTTCGCATCGAATCCGCAGAATTTGATTCGGCAGGTGAACGAACGCGGCGGCATGGCCTACCTGGCGCACCCGATCGAGTATGGCAACGGCATGCCGTTCGAGAACGAACCGTTCGGGTGGGAAGACTGGCCGCTGCGCGATTTCACCGGCATCGAAATTTGGAACGTGATGAGCGAGTTCAAGGCGCGCCTTTCGGGCTGGCCGGCGGCGGTGTTCTACGTGCTGTTCCCATCGCTGGCGCTGCGCGGACCGTTTCCCGGCGCACTGCGCCTGTGGGATTCACTGCACGCCGAAGGGCGGCGCGTGGCGGCGATCGGCAACGCCGACGCGCACGGCACGATGTTCGGCGTCGGCCCGATTCGGCGCGCGGTGCTGCCGTACGACTATCTGTTCGGCTGCGTGAACAACCACCTGCTGCTCGAGAAGCCGTTCTCGGGTGACTTCGAGACCGACAAGCGCCTGCTGCTGAACGCGCTGCGCGTCGGGCGGGGATTCGTCGGCTGCGATCGGTTCGGCGATACGCGCGGGTTTCGCTTCACCGCCGGCAACGGCCATGACAACGCAGCGATGGGCGGCGAAATTCGACGCACCGGCATGGTGCGCTATCGCGTTCAGAGCCCACACAAAGCGTCGATCCGGCTGCTGTGCAACGGGCGCGTGATGGCGCAGGCGGACACCGACGAACTCGAACTCCAGTCGCTCGAGCGCGGCGCATGGCGCGTCGAGGTGCATCGTCGGTGGCGCGGCCGGCGGGTGGGGTGGATTTTCTCGAATCCGATTTATGCGGTGTGAGTGGGAGAAGAAGTAGATAGTAGATAGTGGATAGTCACTATCCACTATCTACTATCACTATCTGCTATCCACTTCTTCAGTGTCGAAAATGCCGCGCGCCGGTGAGCATGATCGGGACGCCGGCGGCGTCGGCGACGGCGATCGATTCGGCGTCGCGCAGCGAGCCGCCCGGGTGAGCGATGGCCACGATGCCGGCGTCGAGGGCGGTCTGCACGCCGTCGGGGAACGGGAAGAACGCGTCGCTGGCCATGACGGCGCCGCGTGCACGTTCGCCGGCGCGTTCGACGGCGATGCGCACGGAATCGACGCGGTTGGGCTGGCCGCCGCCGATGCCGACGGTGGTGAGCGTGCCGTCCGCGAGCTCGGCGGCGAACACGATGGCGTTGCTGCGCACGTGCTGCACGGCGTTCCAGGCGAAGCGCAGCACGCGCGACTGCGCGTCGTTCGGCGCGTGTGCGCCGCCGACCTTCCATGATGTGGCGGCCGGGTCGCCGGCGTCGATGCTCTGGCGCAGCATGCCGTTGCTGATCGAGCGGAATTCGTAGCCGTCCTTGAGCTTCGGCGCGCCTTCCATGTCGAGCAGGCGGCAGTTCTTGCGCTTGGAGAGCAGGTGCAGCGCCTCGTTGGTGAAGCCGGGGGCGGCGATGCATTCGACGAACAGATCGCCCATGGCCTCGACCATGCGCGCGTCGATGGCGCGGTTGGCGGCGATCACGCCGCCGAACGCCGAGACGCTGTCGCAGGCGAACGCGGCGGCGAAGGCTTTGTCGAGCGAATTCGCCGAGGCGATGCCGCACGGTGAAAGATGCTTGACGATGACGGTCGTCGGCGGGTCGTACTGGATGGCGGCGCGCCAGGCTGCATCGAGGTCGAGCAGATTGTTGTAGGAGAGTTCCTTGCCCTGCAGCAGCCGGCCGCCCAGCGGGCCGTCGACGCCGTCGTTCATGCTGAAGAGCGTGGCCGTCTGGTGCGGATTTTCGCCGTAGCGCAGGTCCTGGACTTTGTGCAGCGTGAGCGACGTCACCTTCGAGCCGTCGGCGTGCACGTTCATCAGGTAATCGCGGATGGCGGCGTCGTAGGAAGCGGTGTGCGCGAACGCCTTCAGCGCCAGCACTTCGCGCGTTTCGAGAGACACCGCGCCGCTTTGCCGAATGTCGCGCAGCACGAGCTCGTAGTCGAGCGGATCGCACACCACGGCGACGCGTTCGTAATTCTTCGCCGCGGCGCGGATCAGCGTCACGCCGCCGATGTCGATGTTCTCGATCGCATCCTGCATCGTCACATATTTCTGAGCGACGGTTTTCTGAAACGGATACAGGTTCACGACGACGATGTCGATCATGGCGCTGCCGATGCGCTCGAGATCACTGCGGTCCGTGTCCACGTCGCGCGCGAGGATGCCGCCGTGCACGCGCGGGTGCAGGGTCTTGACGCGGCCGTCCAGGATTTCGGGCGAGCCGGTGAATGCTTCGATCGTCGTGACCGGCAGGCCGGTCTGCTGCACCATGCGTGCGGTGCCTCCGCTGGCGATCAACTGGACGTCTGCGGCGTGCAGGCCTTGGGCGAACTCAACGAGATTGCTCTTGTCGGAGACGGACAACAGGGCTTTCATGACGGATCGATTATAGAAGGATGAAAGCTCCCCTAAAATTCCGTTCGTCGTGTCCAAATCGAATCCCCTCATCGTCCGCCTGATCGGCAGCATCCTCGTCGCCGTGCCCACCGTCATCGTCGTCGTGCTGGGCGATCCGTGGTGGACGTCGTACTTCGCGCTGATCGTGCTGTTCGGCGCGCGCGAATTGAATGCGCTGTTCTGCGCCGCCGGCTACCGCGCATCGGTGCG
>JBIIIA010000276.1:0-4805 GCA_044235195.1 Thermoflexales bacterium | reverse complement strand
GGCGTCGTAGTGCCACGTCTGCGCCGGCGCCGGGCACTCGATGCGGTGGCTGCTGGTCAGCACCGGCAGGCCGACGCTGCGGCCGAGCAGCGAGCGCATGACGCCGGCCACCTGCGGATTCAACAGCACGCCCTCGACGAACCAGTCTTCGAGCATGATCACGCTCGGCTCGTGCGAGGCGTGGATGCGCTCGACGTCGGCCGTCGTCATGCCTGGCGGCATCCACGACGGATTCGCCGGCAGGCGCCCTTCGAGGTACTCGATGGTGCGCCGGTTGATCTCCGGCGCCACCACGCCGGGCAGCAGCAGATGTCCGTCGCGGCAGAAGGCGAGCACCTGCGAATCGGTCAGCGTCGGCGCACAGTCGAACGTGCGGGTTTCTCGGTCGTAGTGCATGGTGCGCCGAAGTATGGCGTGCGAGTGGGAATCGGCAAGCGTGTCGACGGCCGACGTGGTGGGTACGTAGGGGCGACCCGGTGGGTCGCCCGATGCGGGTCGCCCGATGCGGGTCGCCCGATGCGGGTCGCCCGATGCGGGTCGCCCGATGCGGGTCGCCCGATGCGGGTCGCCCGATGCGGGTCGCCCGATGTGGGGCGACCCGGTGGGTCGCCCGATGCGGGTCGCCCGATGCGGGGCGTGTGCGGGGCGCGTGGGGGGCGACCGGCGACCGACCCGTGGGCGTGGGGGGGCGACCCACCGGGTCGCCCCTACGGTGCCGGCGTCCGGTACGCCATGTCGCTGCCCACGCGAATCTCCACGTCGACGATGTACGGCCGGACGGCGGCGAGGTCGACGTCGACGCCGAGGCCGGGGGCGTCGGGCGCGCGCACCAGGCCGTCCGCGTCGCGAGTGAGGCGCGTCGTGGTCAGGTCGCGTGCGAGCGGCTTGAGCTCGACGGGATATTCGCAGATGACGTGATCGCGCAGTCCGGCGTACGGCTGCAGCGAGGCGCTGAGTGCGAGATGCGATGTGAAGGTGTGGTTGACGTAGACCGCGCCCTTGGCGTCGGCGTAGCGCGCGACGTCGCGGGCGACGGCCAGCCCGCCGATGCGGCCGGCGTCGATCTGCACGAAGCCAAGCGCGGCGTAGTCCAGCATGTGGCGCGCCATGTAGCCGTTGTGCGAGCCCTCGCCGCCGGCGATTTTCACCGAGCCGCTGCGCGCGGCGAGGCGCGCGTGCGCATCGAAGGCGTCCTTGACGAACGGCTCTTCGAACCACGTAGCGCGTGCCTCGATGAGCGAGGGCAGCCGCAGCGCTGCGGCCTCGACGTCGTCGCCGAAGACCGTGCCGGCGTCGACGAGCAGGATGCCGTCCGCGCCGATGCCCTCGCGCGCAGCGCGCACCTGCTCTTCGTCCTGCGCGAGCGTGCCCCAGCCGTACGGGCCCCAGCCGAACTTGACGGCGTGATAGCCGGCGGCGCGCATGGCGCGGCCCTTCTCCAGCGTCTCCTGCGGCGTGTCGCCGAAGAGCAGCGAGGCGTACGGCTGCTTGCCGTGCGAGGCGTCCCAGCCCAGCAGCTTCCAGACGGGCGCGTCGAGCTTTTTGCCGAGCAGATCCCACAGCGCCATGTCGACGCCGCTGAGGGCGTGGTCGGCCTGCAGCAGGTCGAAGCTGTTCTGGCGCACGAGGCGGCCGATGTGCAGCACGTCGTCCGGCTCGTTCAGCGGCTGGCCGAGCACCGAGGCCTGCACCGGCTTGCACGCGCTGTGCGAGAGCGGGCAGACCATCGCGGCGATCGTGGTGAGTGGCGAGGCTTCGCATTCGCCGAAGCCTTCGCGGCCGTCGTCGCTGCGCACGCGCACGACGAGCGCATCCTGGCTGCCGTCGCCGATGTCGAGCACCTGCGGCATGGAAAGATAAAAGAGGTCGATCGATTCGATTTTCATAGAGGGTGGCTAATCGGAGAATGTCTCCGCGCTGGGCTTCGCCGCTGCATCGTTTTCTGCCGTGCGGAATGCCGCCAGGCCGACGAGGACGAGTGCGACGCTGATGATCCAGATCGGCGTATATGGATCGAAGCGCAGCGCGGTGCTGTGTTCGCGCATCAGGTCGAGCGCGGCGCCGGTGAGGATCGGGCCGAGCCCCATCAGCGCGCCGAGCCACGCGTAGTAGACGGCGGTGTAGCCGGTTTTCTGGGCCGGCGGGATGACGCCGACCATCAGCATGCGACCCTGCGCGATGGCCCACGCGGCGCTGGCCACGCCGAAGACGAAGGCGAGCGCGTAGGCGCCCCATTCGGTCGTCGATGCGTGGCGCGGCAGCAGCCACCAGCCGAGCGGGAGCAGCGCGAACATGACGAGCGAGGTGAGCAGGACCGGCTTGCTGCCGAGGCGGTCGGTGGCGGCACCCCAGGCGTAGCTGCTCAGCAGCGTGCCGGCGCTGGTGAGGATCTGCAGCGTGACGACCGCGCCGGCGTCCAGCCGAATTTCTTCGCTCATGTAAAGCGGCAGGAAGATCGGCCACGCGGAGGTGACGAACGAGATGAGGCCGAGGCCGGCCATGTGCCGTAGAAAGGCGCGGTCGCGCAGTGCGGCGCGCATTTGTGCATGTACGTCGGCGTGCGAGCCTTGTGCCGGCTGTGGGCCGCCGCCGGCCACGCCGAGGTAGGCGGCCACGTGCAGCACGCCGAGCACCGCGCCGACGGCGAGCAGCATCTGATACGGCGCGAAGTCGGTTGCACCGTCGAGCGCGCGCGCGGCGACGGCGGACATCGCCATGCCGGCGAGCGCCACGGCGATGCTGGCGGCGGCGGCGAATTTTCCCCACATGGCGTGCGGGATGAATTCCTGCTGCCATGGGATGACGCCGGTTTCACCGATCGCGCGGAAGATGCTGAAGACCAGCAGCACGACGGTGACGAACGCGAACGTCGCGGCGAGGCCGAACGACTGCGCCACGAGCGGCGCGGCGATCAGCGAGGCGACGACGAACTTGCGCGCGCCGTAGAACGTGATGTAGCTGCGCTTGAGACCGAAGCGTGCGGTGAACGGGGCCACGAGCGGCGAGATCACGCCGATGAGCGGGATCATGCCGAGCAGGAATCCGATTTGCGATTTTTCGAAGCCGAGGCGGCGCAGGTAGAGCACGGTGGTCGTCCCGAGGGCGACGGACCACCATGCTCCGTAGAACGGCGCTGCCAGCAGCGCCCACGTCATGCTGCGGCGCTGTTGTTCGGGCGAGAGTGCGGCGTTCATCGTGCAAACGTGTGCACTACCACGTGCGCTCTTTGAGCATTTCCTGGATCGCCTCGCGCGGAACCGGCAGCTCGTCGATGTGCGCTTCGAGCCACTGCGAGAAATCGGCTTCAATGTCGTCGGCCCAGCGCGTGTCGATCTGGCCGGAGGTGTATTTCCCTTCGGCGAGGCGCTGCTTGCCGAACTTGTCGCGCAGGGCGACGAGCTCGGCGGTCTTGACGACTTTCTCGGCCAGATGGGCCGGAATGAAAATGACGCCGTCCTCTTTGCCGAGCACTAGGTCGCCGGGCATCACGGTGACGCCGCCGATGCGCACCGGGCAGTTGATGCCCATGAGCATGATGGTGGGCGAGGCGAAGCTGGGATGCCAGCCGCGCACGTAGCTGGCGAAGCCGGGCAGTTCCTTGATGCCGTCGAGGTCGCGCACGGCGGCGTCGTGGACGACGCCGTTGCCGGACTTGGCGAGGATGGACGTGGCGAGGTTGTCGCCGATGATCGGGCCCTGATCGATCTTGCCGTACACGTCGGCGACGTAGACGTCGCCGGAGACGAGCAAGTCGATCGGCCAGGAGATCTGGTCGCCGATGCAGCCGGCGGCGAAGCCCTTCTCCTCCATGATGGTGCGGATGTTGGGGCGGCGCGGCATGTACATGGCGGTAAGAGCGCGGCCGGCGAGCACTTCGCCCGGGTGCGTGCAGACGAAGCCGCCCTCGTACTGATGATGGAAGCCTTCGCCGCGCAGGATGCCCCACGCGCCGGTGATGCTGACGGCGCGTGCGCGTGCGATGAGCGAGTCGGAGATGCGCGGGCGGCCGTCGTCGAAGCGCTCGCCGGTCCATTCGCGCGTGTAGTCGATCATTTCTTCGCGGGTGAGGTTGAAGGGACAGTAGGTCATGGTGGTTTTGTTTTTATGCAGTACCCGGCTTCTTAGAAGCCGGGTACTGCATAACTACAGGCTCGCGCTCCAGAACGGCGCCGCCGTCGCGCGCGCATATTTCTCCGCCCAGTCGCTCGTGCCGTCGTCGGCGCGGACGTGCATGCGCGCGCCGCGGTCCTGGGCCGGGATGTTGCCGGCGAACGCGTCGGTCCACGCCTGCTGGATGTTGGCGTAGTGCCGCACACGCTTGCCGGGCCAGCTCACCGAGAGCAGCAGCTTCGGCCGCGGGATCTCGTAGGGCGGCTCCATCTTGTATTTCACCAGCGCCGCTTCGTCGATGTCTACGCCGAGGCCGGGCGCGTCGGGCACATGCGCGTAGCCTTCGCTGACTACGATCGGCTGCGCGATCAGGTCGTCGGCGTAGTTGTTGAGGCAGTTCACCGCCGGCCACTGCGCCATGGGCAGCACTGCGCCGAGCTGAATCGAGAGCGCGGTGGTCAGGCCGGCGCCGACGATCTGCAGGAAGAAGGGCTTGTCGAACTGCGCAGCCGCCGCGCCGTCGCGCAGCACGCGCGACACGCCGCCGCCGACGACGAAGCCGTCGCATACTTCTCCGCGCGCCGCCACCGGGAACGGCGGGTCGCCGAAGTGCAGCGCGATGGCCTTCTTCGTCTTGGCGCGCAGCAGCTTCTGGCCCTCGACGTCGCGTTGAAAAATCGGCGATTCGTACAGCG
>JBIIIA010000275.1:0-4817 GCA_044235195.1 Thermoflexales bacterium | reverse complement strand
GCATACGCTGTACGCGGTGAATATCGGGCCGTCGGATCTGCTGGTGATCGGCGACGAGCGCGGCATGCCGCTGTGCGTGCTGACGCGGCTCGACGTCGGTGCATTTTTCGCCTGGTCGCCCGACGGTGTGCACGTGGCGATGATCGACGTGCTGTCGCCGGCGGCGCAGACGGCGCCGGTGCGGGTGTTCGACGTGCGCGACGGATCGTCACGCACGGTGCATCGCGATGCGTTGATGTTCTTCTGGTCGCCGGCGGGAGACCGGCTGGCGGTCGTGTCGGCTGCGGAAGCGGAAGTTGCGTCCAAGATTTCTGCGCCGGCGCGTCAGCAGCCGCAGCTTCTGATGCGCGTCGAGGTCGTCGACGTTTCCGGCGAACGCACGCAGCGCGTCGCCGATCTGCATCCGACTGTGGCGATGGTGCAGTACGTGCAGTATTTCGATCAGTATTCCCGTGCGGTGACGATGTGGTCGCCGGATGGGCGACGGCTGACGTTCGCCGGGGCGGAGGAGCCCAACGGGCCCGGCAGCGTGGTGGTCGCCGAGTTCGATGAGGCCGGCGATTTGCTGCGGGTGCAGCGCATCGCGGACGGCGGGCTGTCCTTGTTCATGCGCAGGTAGACTGACTGCATTCATGCTATGAATCAAAAACATCTTCGTCTCGACGCACTGGTCGCGGCAGCACTTTTTCTCGGTGCGTGTACATCGGGTGGGGGCGGTTCGAGTGTGTCGCTGCCACAGCGGTTTCGCATGTCGCAGAGTCAGCTCGGCACGTTTTTCGAAGTGCGCAGCGGAAGGATCGCCATCGTGCGCAGCGACGGCAACGTGGTGCTCACCGATCAGACCGGCGAGAAGGTCGTATCGCTGACGGACGACGCCGGATTCGCGGTGCAGCGCGACGGCGACGGTGTGGTCGGCGCCCGGTATGTGCTGCCGATGTGGGCGCCCGACGGCAAGCGACTGGCGCTGCTCGAGGTGCGCAGCGCGCAGCCGGTGACGGCACAGGTGCAGTTCGAAGGGGATTTGCGGACGATCGTCGAGGCCGGCCCGGGCAGCGGCATCGTGGAGCAGACGCTGCGGGGCGCGGCGGTGCGACCGATCGAGGAGACCGAGCGCTTCGGGTTCGAACCGGGGCGGGTGACGATCGACTTCGCGGCGCAGCACGTCGATTCTGCGCTGTACACCGTGGCTCCGGACGGGCCCGGGCCGCTGAAGGAAGTGTGGTACGGCGAGGAGCCGGTCGCGTATGTCGACTGGTCGCCGCAGGGAAATGCGCTGGCGGTGCTGACGTCCGGAGAAGAAGAGACGGTGACGCTGGTGCCGCTCGACGGCGGCCGACGTCGTTCGCTGGCGCAGGGCGCGAATCTGAGCTGGAACTGGAAGCCGGACGGAGCGACGATGCTGATGCGCTCGGCGACCGGCGTGACGGTGCGCAGCGTCGAGACCGGGGATGCCGCGGCTCGGCTGGAGCGCACGGCGACGGCGTCGCAGTATTCGCCGGACGGCCGGAGCATGATTTTCGTGCGCGTGCAGGGCGGCGAGAGCGCCTTGATTCTGGCGGATGCCGACGGAAAGGAGCAGCGCGAATTGGCGTCGGCGCGTGGTGAGATGCGGTTCGCCTGGTCGCCGATCGGTGATCGGGTGGCGTATGTGGCCCGCGAAGACGGCAACCTCGCCGGCCCGCTGCGCGTGGTGGACGTGACGGGCGGCGAGCCACGTCTGCTGTCGACTGCGCCGGTCGAGGGATTTTTCTGGTCGCCGGACGGGAAGCGCATCGCGGCGTTCGCGCCGTTGAACCTGAGCAGCCTGACGGAGGACGATCAGACGCCGTCGGCGGTGAGCGAGTCGTCGGCCAACCCGATGGCGCTGTGGACGCTGGAAGTGGCGCAGGGGCCGTCTGCGGCGCGCAAGGTGCTGTATCTCGAGCCGACGGCGCGTTTCCGCGCGGTGCTGCGCGATTTCGACCGCTTTGCGCGCTCGATGAGCATCTGGTCGCCGAATAGTCGGCGGCTGGTGGCGCCGTTCACGGTGAGCGTCGGCGCTGGGGGCAGCGCCGACTACATCGTGGAGACCGAGGCGAGCGGCTCGATCTGGCCGCGGGTGCTGGGCGAGGGCAGCCTGGCGGTGTGGTCGCCCAACTGACGAACTGAGCGCCGCTTCTGGCGGCGCTCACCGTCCTCTTACAGAGAATCCTTCGTCAGTGAAGCGAGGAATTCGTCGTTGGATTTGAATTTCGAGAAGCGGCCGAGGAAGAGTTCCATGGCCTGGGCGATGTCGTAGCCGGCGCCGTGGGGCTGCGGCTGCGTGAGCTGATTGAGCATGCGGCGCATGAGGTAGGCGCGCTGCGCGGTCTTTTCGCCCAGCAGCAGGTCATCGCGGCGGGTGCTCGAGGCGGTGACGTCGAAGGCCGGGAAGATGCGGCGTTCGGCGAGGCGGCGGGAGAGGTGAATCTCCATGTTGCCGGTGCCCTTGAATTCCTCGAAGATGAAGTCGTCCATTTTGCTGCCGGTGTCGACGAGCACGGTGGCGATGATCGTCAGGCTGCCGCCTTCCTCGATGTTGCGCGCGGCGCCGAAGAATTCCTTGGGCGGATAGAGCGCCGCCGGGTCGACGCCGCCGGAGAGCGTGCGGCCGGACGAGGGCACGGTGAGGTTGTAGGCGCGCGCCAGGCGTGTCAGTGAGTCGAGGAGCACGACGACGTCCTTGCCGCACTCGACGAGGCGTTTGGCGCGGTTGATGACCATTTCGGCCACGCGGACGTGGCTCTGGACCGGCTCATCGAACGTCGAGGAGATCACCTCGGCGTCGACCGAGCGGTCGAAGTCCGTGGCTTCCTCCGGTCGTTCGGCGATGAGGGCGACCATCATGTGGACGTCGGGGTATTCCATGCTGATGGCGTTGGCGATGTCCTTCATCAGCGTGGTTTTGCCGACCTTGGGCGGGGCGACGATCAGGCCGCGCTGTCCCTTGCCGATGGGCGAGACCAGGCTGAGCAGGCGCATGCTGAGCTTGCCGCTGGCGTCGATGCGGTAGGACTCGTTCGGAAAGATCGGGGTGAGCTTTTCGAAGTGCGGGCGGCGCTTGGCTTGTTCGGGGTCCTGGCCGTTGACGGTTTCGACGCGCAGCAGGCTGCAGTATTTCTCGCTGTCCTTCGGCGGGCGTACATGGCCGATGACCATGTCGCCGGTGCGCAGGCCGAAGCGTTTGATCTGCGAGGGCGAGACGTAAATGTCGTCCGGGCCGGGCAGGTAATGTTCGGCGCGCAGGAAGCCGATGTTGTCGTCGACGATGTCGATGACGCCGCCGCGCAGATCGATGCCGTTGCGTTCGGCCTGAATGCGCAGCAGCTTGACGATCAGGTCGTCTTTCTTGAGGCGTTGAAAGTGGGGGACGCCGTATTCTTCGCCGCGCGCGCGCAGCTGATCCAGCGATTCCAGGTCGAGCGACGCTAGGTCGAAGAGATTGCGGCGCGGCGGGCGCTGGCCCTGGCGGGCCTCCGGATTGGAGCCGTCGTCGGTCAGCGGCACGGACTCCCCTTCGACGGGTGGGTCCATTTCGCTCGAAAGTCTGGCCTGAGTATCGTAAGAGACCTCGACGACTTCAGGATTGTCGGCCGGCAGGCCTGGCATGCGTCGGCTGCGATTCGGATTGCGGGGGCGGAATCTGCGTCTTTCGCTCACGTTGGTTTCGGGGTTGAAGATAGAAGGGAGGCGCCGGCATTCGAATCACACGATGCACGTGTGCGCGGCGCGCCTGCTGTGAAAGCGTAGGAGATGGTTCGGGGGGACGGCAACCGGACGAGTCGGGGAACCGGGACTTGAACCCGGGGCCTCACGGTCCCAAACCGTGCGCGCTACCAGACTGCGCCATTCCCCGTGCGGTGCACGTGCCGAGGAGTATACCCGAAGTAGCACGGGCTGGTGTCGTGTGTCGTGCGGGTGCATCCGCCGTTAGGGGCGAATCACGAAACGATCTCCGTCACCAGCTGCCAGCGCCGGCTGCGATGCACCAGCACGTTGATCAGGCGATGTGGGCGCGGCATGGCGGGATGCTGGGCGCGGCAGAAGATGACGGCCACCGAGCCATAGAAGCGCACGTCCAGTTCATCGAGCTGAGGGACAGGGTTGAATGCGTGGGCGTAGCCACCGAGCGCGTGTTCTCGTGCGCTGATCGAGCCGTCGGCGTGCACCGCAGTGAACTCATCGGCGGCGATGGCGTCGAGCGTGCCGTAGTCGCGTGACGCCCGGGCATGCAGCCACGTAGATTGCACCTCTAAAACCTGACGAGCCTGCTCATCGGATGACACTCGCGCAGCTTTCATCTGCATCGCTCCTTTCCGGTATCCGACGTATGCGCCGATGCAGCATCTTTGATTGATTTGCACATGTCGTCGGTCACAAGTATTTACATAATACATCATCCGTGACCAACGAAGCGAGCATCACTGCCAGTCGGGGTCGGATTCGTAGCCGAGCTTGAGCAGGCCGTCGTTGTAGCGCCGTTTGAATTCGGCGATATGCACTGGCTCGAAGTGATTGCGCCAGTCGCCGGCGACGCCCTTGCGGTAATGATGGTGGACGTCCTCGATTCCCGCGGGGCGGCCCTTCGTTTTGGCTTCGAAGCGATGTGCGTCGACGATCTCGCTGAGCTTGTGCGGTGAGATCGTGCGGCTCTGGATCCACGCGTCGCACACTTGATGCAGCCTACGTTTTATTCGTGCGCCGACTGTTCGGGGTCTGGTCTGGGGATTGAGTTTTGCCATTAGCCGCCCATATGCCGCGGACCCGGCGAGCCGCATGTTCAGGGCGGCGTGGCTTCC
>JBIIIA010000274.1:0-4820 GCA_044235195.1 Thermoflexales bacterium | reverse complement strand
AGCAGTTTCTGCAGCATCTCTAGAGCGGCGTCGTCATTGCCGATGATCCGCAGATGGAGCACCTGAAGAATGCGGGCGCGCAGCAGCATCGTGGCGTAGTCGATGGCCTCCATGCGGTCGCAGAAACGATCGAGTAGGCGCGCGGCAGCCGCCACGTGGCTGCGCGAAAAGAACGCACCGGCAACCGACGTCAGCACCGACATCGGCACTGCGGTCTCGTCGATCTGATCCGGCAGCAGATGCATGTCCGCCAGGTCCGAGATGCACTGATCGGTTCGTTCGAGATGAAGGTCACGAATCATCCGCATGTACGCCATGGAATGCCACAGCCGCGGCGCAGCGAAGCGGCGGATTTCCCGCCATGCGCGCACGTCTTCCTGATGATCCGAGATGCCGCGTATGGGCAGATGTTCCGCATCGTCACATAGCTGCAGGCACAGGCGGGCGAAATAGCCGGTGGCCGCCTCGGCGCCCGCATGTGCGGCGAGCTCGAGCACGCGTTCGAAGTGAGCGCGCGCCTCGGTGATGCGATTGCGCACATACAAGGCGTCGCCGATGTAGAGATGGGTATTGATGCCGTACGGGCTCAATTCCCAGTCGACCATTCGAATGAAATCGAGTCCGGTGCGATATCGATCGAGGACGTGAGAACCGTCGAGGCCGTACGTCTCGATGACGCCGGACAGGGTAAATGCTTCCACCTGGCCGCGCAGAAAATGACCGTCGCGAAACGCCTGAATGGCGAGCTTCACTTCGCGCTGTCTCTCTTCGGCGCCGAGGCGATGCGTGCCGAAGTGGTATGCGCGCAGCAGATGGAGATAGCCGGCGGGAATCGGCAGCTGATCATCGTGCACTGCGTCGGCGATGTGCAGAGCGCGTTCGGTTTCATCGATGTCGCCCTCGAAGGCGGCGCAGAGCGCCTGCAGCACGGCGAGTTCGGCGGTGAGCGCGGTCGTGGACAGCGAACTGCGGCCGGCATGTGCGATCGCCTGTTGTGCGAGGGTGATGCGCGAACGCAGGCGTGGGCGCAGCGTGTGAAAGTCCGCCCATGCGGCATCCAGCGCCAGGCGCGGGCGTGCGGCGATGACCGACTCGGGCAGTCGATCGAGCCACTGCACGACGAAGCCGACGTCGGCGCGGCGCAGCGCCGACATGCAGGCCGCTTCGAGTATGTCGGCGGCGAGCGCGAAATCCTCCTCGTGCGGCTGCCGGGACGCGTCGGATGCATTCGACGGCAGAAGCAGCAGGCTGAGCGCTGCGTCGATCTGATCGTGCGTGGAGAACCAGCGCGTGGCGCTCTCGCGCAGCGTGCGCAGTTCTTGTTCGGAGTGTGACGCGCGCAGGAGCCTGAGGAGATGATCACGCAGCAGCACGTGAATGCGGAAGACGACTTCGGGGCCCGGTTCGGGATGCAGGTAGCGATCGACGAATCCGGTGGCCGTCACGGAATCGGAGAGGATTCGTGCGCACTCGGCCGACGAGCGGCCGGTGACGGCGGCGCACAGATCGGCGTGCAGAAACGGCAGAAACGACGTGCGCGTGAGCAGGTCGAGCATGCGCTCGGGCAGCCGGTGCAGGAGTTCGCGTTCGAGATAGTCCGCCGCGTCGTCGCGCGACTGCGCCGTCAGCACGACGCTTTCGGTGAGCGGGCCGGAGGGCGGCAGAGAATGAATCATCATCTGCAGCCCGGCGATCCAGCCGCGTGAATGTTCGGCGATGCGCCTGCGCCGCGCCGCGTCGATTTCCGACAGCCGGCTCATGGCGGTGAGTGCATCGAATTCGACCTCGTCCAACGATAGATCGGCGGTTTGAATGGTGAGGACGCGACCGTCCAGCGTATGGTGCAGCAGATCGATGTCGGGCGCCGTGCGGCACAGCAGCACGGTGTGCAGATGCGCCGTCGACCGGTCGATGAGCATCTGCAAGACGTTCAGCGCCGCTCGATCGTGCAGAAAATGTGCGTCGTCGACGACGACGATCGTGTGCGCGTCGTCCGCATCGCAGGTGCGGGCGACGGCATCGAGATAGCTCGCCGCAGGAATCTGGCCGGCCTGCAGCAGCATGTGCGGCAGCTGCAGGCTGGAATGCGACGGTGCGAGCCCGTGATGCAGCCGATTCAGGAAATCGTCCGCGGTGGTGTGCTGTTCATCGAGCGGGACCCACGCGATTTTCGGCCGAGGTCCGGAATCGGACTCTTTCAATCGGCGCAGCCACATCGATGCGAGCGTGGTTTTGCCGAAGCCGGCCGGCGCCTGCACCTTGACGACGCCGTAGCGCCGCCAGGCGGAGAGCAGGGCGAGGAGCCTCGATCGTTCGACGAGGTCGGCCCGCAGTTCTGGAATGACGCCGGACATCGGGACGGGAGTATAGAGCGGGTCGGCTTGCTTACGCCTCACCCCCCGTCCCCCTCTCCCCCTCGATTTCGCTTCGGCTCTGATCGAGCAACGTTCTTGCCGGCGACGCGAAATTTCGGCGAAGAGGGGGCGCGTGGCGGGAATTTCCCCCTCTTCGCCGAGATTTCGCGCGCATATCAGTCATTTGCTCGACAAAAACGTAAGCGAAATCGAGGGGGAGAGGGGGTCAGGGGGTGAGGCGTAGACGCGAAATCATGTCCCCTTGTAAGGGTCAGGGGGGGAGGCGTGAGCAAGCCGACCCAAACGGCGGATAAACCCGTATCCGGGGCGTCACGTTTCCCCATATGGGGAATTCCCTGTGCACCGCAAAACCTTTATTGTCTTTGCGCCTCCGCGGCCGCTTTCTCGAAGGGCGTCGCGTGGCGAAGCTGCGACGAAGAGGAAGACGATGCACACACAGGCGAAGATATTCAATGCAACACGAGCGCTGACCATATTGATGCGCTGGACGGCGGCGCTGGCGCTCGCCGTCGGCGCGCTGCCGCAGCTGCGCACGCGCACCACGGTGAACGCGGCCGGGGCGCCGTTCACCAACGACGGCGCGCGGCTGCAGGCGAGCCCACTCGGTGCGTCGTACCTGACTCCGACGATTTATTCCCTCGTGGCCGACATCCCGGCCGGCAAAATCTACGTCGGCGGCGACTTTCGCGGCATGCGCGACGCCAGCGCCACGATCGACCGCAAGAACCTGGCGCGTCTGAACAGCGACGGCACGGTCGACGCTTCGTTCGTGGTGACGACGGCTGACTGGGTGCGCACGATGGTGTCGACCGATGATTACCTCTATGTCGGCGGCGATTTTTCCGACGGTGGTTCGGAAGACTCCCGGGATGTCGACGGTGCGTTTCGCTCCGATCAGCTGCTGCGCCTAAATCGATCGACGGGCAAGCTCGATCGCAGCTGGGTGACCGCCGGCAATTCCAATGTCTATTCGCTGGCGTACGTGACCGGCACCGCGAACTACATGGTCGCCGGAATGAGCGGATCGGGCTATCTGCGCGCCATTAGCCTGGTGTCGGCATCGACAGTGATCACGTTTGCCGACTTCGACGACGTCGTGCGGGCATTGGCGTGGGACGGCAATTACCTGTACGTCGGCGGCGAAACGTTCGGCACGAACGGCAAACCCGACTATCTGCGGCGTTACACGTTCGATGGCACGACGTTCACCTACGATTCGGTCTGGCAGCCGAAGACGAACAACGGCGGACTGTTCGACGACTGGGTGCGGGCGCTGCTGATCCACGACGGCTATCTCTACGTCGGCGGTGACTTCGACGATGTCTCGGGGCAGAATGACTACGATAACCTGGTGCGCATTCCGCTCACCGATACGACCGGCGCGATCGACCGCGGCTGGAAGTCGGGCATGGAGGACTCTGTGTATGCTCTTGCCCTCACCGGAGGTTTTCTCTATTCCGGCGGTGATGATGCGAAGCGATACAGCGCCGGGCGCTATCGGCTCGTCGATGGCGTGCCGGTGCGTGATGAGTTGTGGACTCCGGTTCCGAGCTTCGTGCAGACGACCGGGATTCCGCTGGTCACCAGCGGGGCCGACTTGAGCGATATCTATGCGATGCTGCCGCTCACCGATACGGTGCTGCTCGGTGGAGATTTCGTGAGCATGAACGGCGTGCAGCGCTATGGCCTGGCCATGGTGGATGCAGATGCTACGGCGGTGCCGGATGCGCCGACGATTACTGCGCCGACGGGGAGCGGCCGCGGGCCGTACACGTTCTCGGGCACCGCGCAGGACGGCGCGCGCGTGACGTTGTACGACGGCTCGGCCGTCGTCAGCAGCACGATCGTGAGCGGCGGTGCGTGGTCGTTCACCACCGGAAACAAGCTCGCAGTGGGTGAACACGTGTTTACCGCCCGTGCCAGCGCGCCGTATTCGGTGGGCTTGCCGACTCTGCTGCCCGGCGCCGATGCGGCCTATACGCTGACGGTGTCCGGCGCGCTGCCGGCGACCGGCTTGACGTATGTCACTGTGTTCACCGGAACTGAGCAAGATGGATCACTGGAATTGGATTCCGATCAGGCTGGCAATCTAATCAACGTCTACGATCCGACCATCCTGACGCCGCTCGACTCGAGCAACTCACGCACGTTTCCGGCGTCCGGCGCCGTCGCCGTCAACACGGCCAAGCTGTTGGTGACTGCATACGACATCGACTGGTCGGAAGGCGAATGGGACTACATCTACCTGAACGGCCATGAGCTTGGGCGCCTGAGTGGCACATCGAATACGTGGAACGTCACCGAGTTCGATATTCCGGATTTAAGCTGGATCGTCGACGGCGCGAACATTCTGCAGTTCAAAACCACGCATTTCGGTGAGACGTACAACGAAGCTTGGTCGGCCGGCATCACGACGACGGCGCTGCTGATCGATGGCGGTGCGGG
>JBIIIA010000273.1:0-4830 GCA_044235195.1 Thermoflexales bacterium | reverse complement strand
CCGCCGTTCGGCTGGCAATGGGCCAACCGCGCGCCGATCACGTTCCCGCTCGGCAACATCGTCTTCTACGGGCTCGGCGTCCCGCTGGCACTCGCCGCGCTGCTCGGCATCCTCTTCTTCGCGCGCCGCGCACTGCAGGGACATCGCCTGCACGCCGTGGCCGTGCCGCTGCTGTGGACGATCGGATTCTTCCTCTATCAGGGCACGCAGTACGTCAAGTCGATCCGCTATCAGCTGCCGATCTACCCGATGCTCGCCGTGATCGCGGCGGCGTTCCTCATCGCCGCCGGCCGCGCCATCGCGCTGCGCCTGCGCGGCCGCCGCATGCGCGCGCTGGCCGCGACGCCGGCCGCGCTCGTCCTCGGCGGCACCCTGCTGTGGACGACGGCGTTCCTTCAGATCTATCGCGGTGAACTCACCCGCACCGAAGCCTCGCGCTGGGTCTACGAAAATATTCCGACCGCGGTGACCGTTTCCGGAAAATCCGGCGACGCCGTGCGCACAATTCAGCTGCCGATCAGCGACGTCTTCCTCACGCCGCAGGGCGCGGCGATCTTCCCGATTCGCCTCGACGAAAAGAACGACGACCTGCGCGCGCCGCTCGCCGCGCTGACGATTCGGCTGAACCACCTGACCGGCGCCGGCGAGGTGCGCGCACGCCTGAGCGACGCCGCCAGCGGCGCCACGATCGCCGAAGGCATCGCCCCGCTTGGCGACTTCGCCGCCGGCGCGGACGTGATCGAACTGCCGGCCGCCGTGCTCGAACCGAATCGCGACTACGCCCTCGAATTCACCATGCTGCGCGGCACGAGCCTGCAGGCGCGCACGTCGGTCATCGCCAATCAGCACTGGGACGAAGGAATCCCCTTCCGCCTCGACGGCAAGGATGGCTTCGGCGGCTGGTACCGCGGCCTCTCGCATGACGGCGGCGAAATGCCGGTCTACGCCGAAGAAGATCCGTTTTTCGACGAACAGAACCCCGGCAAACTGCGCGCGCTGCTGCGCGGGCTCGACGAAGCCGACGTGCTGGTGCTGAACAGCAATCGCCATTACGCCAGCGTCGCCCGCCTGCCGTGGCGCTTCCCGATGACCAATCGCTACTACGAGGCGCTCATGGGCGGAGAGCTCGGCTTCGAGCTGGCGGCGGATTTCTATCGATTCCCGCAGCTCGGGCCGTTCGTGTTCAACGACCAGGAAATGCCGCAGCTGCTGGTGCGCAGCCCGAACACGCAGGGCACGCCGCCCGGCATCGAAGTGCCGTATCCGAAGGCCGAGGAAGCGTTCTCGGTCTACGATCATCCGCGCGTGCTGATCTTCCGCAAGACGCCGCAGTACTCGCCCGCGCGCGCCGAGGCCATCCTCGACGTGTTCGACCCGGCGCGCACCGTCAAGCGCACGGCGTTCGAATCGTCCAACACGCCGGGCGGGCTCCTGCTGAACGCGCGCGACCGCGCGGCGCAGCAGGCCGGCGGCACGTGGAGCGAGCTCTTCCCGCGCAGTTCGCCGCTGAACCAGTCACCGCTCGTCGCTGTGCTGGCGTGGCTGGCGCTGCTCGAGGCGGTCGGCGTCGGCGCGTTCTTCCTGCTCGCCGCGCTGCTGCGCCCGACGCCCGGCCGCGCCTGGGTCGTCGCCGACGGCGGCTTCGCCGTCGGCAAAATTCTGGCGCTGCTGCTCGTCGGCTGGACGAGCTGGCTCCTCGCCAGCGTCGAAATCGCGCCGTTCGAACGCCCGGTCATCGCCGGCGTCGTGGCAGCGCTGCTGATCGCCGGAGCCGCCGTCGGCCACTGGAACCGAGACGCGATCCTGGCGCTGCTGCGCGCGCGCTGGCGCCGCCTGCTGGTCGCCGAGCTCGTGTTCCTCGCCGCGTTCGCGCTGTGGCTGTTCGTGCGCGCCGGCAACCCCGATCTGTGGCACCCGTACTTCGGCGGCGAGAAGCCGATGGACTTCGCCTACTGGAACAGCATCCTCAAGGCGACATGGTTCCCGCCGCCGGATCCGTGGTTCGCCGGCGGCTACATCAACTATTACTACTTCGGCTTCGTGCTGATCGGCTGGCCGGTGAAGCTGCTCGGCATCGATCCGTCCATCGCCTACAACATCGCCGTGCCGACGCTCTTCGCACTCACTGCGCTGGGCGCGCACGGCGCGGCGATGTGGCTGTTCGGCAATCACCGCCGCGCCGGCGTGATCGCCGGGCTGTGCGCGGCGATGGCCGTGGCGCTGCTCGGCAACCTGCAGCAGCTCGACGTGCTGATCAAGGCGCTGCAGCAGCTCGGAGACGGCAGCCTCGTCACCGGCCTGCTGCAGCGCATCGGCGGCACGCCGCTGCCGATCGGCGATTACACGCTCTACTGGGACGCCACGCGTCCGGCGCCGGAAGTGCTCATCGCCGAATTCCCGCTGTTCACTTTCCTGTACGCCGACCTGCACGCGCACATGATGGCGATGCCGCTGGCGCTCGCCGCCGTGGCGCTGGCCGCGCCGCTCGCCGCCGGCATCCTGCACGACGTGCGCTTCGTGCGGCGCACGCTGCTGCTGGCGCTCGGCGCGCTCGTCGTCGGCGCGCTGTGGCCGGCGAACACGTGGGACTACTTCCCGTACCTGCTGCTCTATCTCGGCGCGATCGTCATCGGCGCGCGCCGCGCTGAAACGGCGATCGACGCCGCGGCAGACGCCGAAGAATCCGCGCTCACACGCAGCGCACGACGCTGGATCGACGCGGCGCTGCGCGCGCTGCCGATGCTGCTGGTCGTCGTCGTACTGTCGCGCGCCTTCTTCGCGCCGTACTACGAAAGCTTCGGCTCCGGCTACAACAAGATCGAACCGTGGACGAACGAGCGAACACCGTTGAAAACCTATCTCGTCATCCACGGCATGTTCCTGCTGGCGCTGGCGCCCGGCCTGCTGCGCGACCTGCGTGCGACGCCGCGCGCCGCGGCGTACGCCGCCGGGATCGGCCTGGCGATCGGCGCGTTCTTCGTCGTGCGCAGCGCATCGCAGAGCACGGCCGCATGGTCGTCGCTGCTCAGCGCGCCGATCGCCGCGCTCGCCTTCGCCGCGGCGCTGCGCGACGGCGACGCGCCCGGCTCGCGCCGCCTGCTGCGGCTGATGGCCGCCGGCGCCGTCACGCTCACGCTCTTCGTCGAACATTTCACGCTGGCCGGCGACCTCGGCCGCATGAATACGCAGTTCAAGTTCTACATCGCCGCGTGGCTGCTGCTCGGCGTCGCCGCCGCCGTCGATGCGATCGACCTGCTGTTCGGCGCGCGCGACGCCGACGCCGATCTGCCGGCGACGCTGCGCGTGGGCGCTGCCGGCATGCTGGCGGCGCTGGTCGTCATCGCCGCGCTCTACCCGCTCACCGCCATCCCCGGCAAGATGCGCGACCGCTGGTCCAGCGATGCGCCGCGCGGGCTCGACGGCATGGCGTTCATGCGCTACGTCACGCGCGAGGAGGAACACAACGGTGCCAGCATCGGCTACCCGCTGCAGGCCGACTACGACGCCATCCGCTGGATGCAGGACAACGTACAGGGTTCGCCGACGATCATGGAAGGCACCGCCGGCGGCAACCAATACCGCTGGGCCGGCCGCTTCTCGATCTACACCGGGCTGCCCAGCGTCGTCGGCTGGCAATGGCACCAGCGCCAGCAGCGCGGTGAATCACTGCTCGACAGCAACGTGATCTACGACCGCTTCGCCGACGTCGAGCGCTTCTACTCGACGCAGAGCGCGCTCGACGCGATGAAAATCCTGCGCCGCTACGACGTGCGCTACGTCGTCGTCAGCCCGTACGAACGCATCTACAACGACACTCTCGGCTTCGACAAATTCCCCTACCTCGCCAAAACCGGCGCGCTCACGCTGGTGTACGACGCCGGGGGAGTGCGGGTATACGCGGTGGACAGTGATAGTAGATAGTGGGGAGTGGATAGTAGATAGTAGATAGTGATAGTGGATAGTAGATAGTGGTAGTGGATAGTGATAGTGGATAGTAGATAGCGTGGGCAGGCTCAAAGTGGACAGGCTCACACTATTCACTATTCACTATCTACTATTCACTATCTACTATTCACTATCTACTCCCCACTATCTACCTCTCCTTCAGCGCCCGCTCGATCTCGCGCTTGGCGTCGCGGCGTGCGATGGTCTGGCGCTTGTCGTACTGCTTCTTGCCGCGCGCCAGCGCCACGACGACTTTGGCGCGGCCCTTCTTCAAATAGGCGCGTGTGGCGATCGCCGTGAATCCCTTCTGCTCGACGCCGAGGCGCAGCTCGCGAATTTCCTTGCGGTGCAGCAGCAGCTTGCGCTCGCGGCGCTCGCCGAGCGTCTCGGCCTCGGCGCGCGCGAAGCCGGTGCTGCGAATGTACGTGGGAATGTACGCGTTGATCAGCCACGCTTCCCCGTTGCGAATCTGCACGAACGCGTCGCGCAAATCCATGCCCCCGGCGCGCACGCTCTTGATCTCGCCGCCGTTCAGCACGATGCCCGCTTCGTAGCTCTCGCCCAGTTCGTAGTCGAAGCTCGCCCGGCGATTGGTGGCGACGACCTTTACTCCCTCTTCAATGATCTTCATACTCGTTGCAGCACGAAGTATCCCTGATTCTCTTCCCTCTCCCCTCTTCCCTCTCCCCCTCTCAGGGGGACATTGCTGCGCGGCGTTTTCTTGATTCTGCGAACGTGTCGAGCGGCGATCCAGCAGGAAACTCGCAGGAAATGCAGGGTTTCATAGGGGATTGCAGTGTCGCATGAGGATGGGGCAAGCCTGAGCTCGGGGGCCACCCTTCCGCACGCAGAGAGATCCCTCCGCTTTGCCAGGTGCGCCGGTGA
>JBIIIA010000272.1:0-4832 GCA_044235195.1 Thermoflexales bacterium | reverse complement strand
CTCGATTTCGCTTACATGTTTGACGAGCGAGTGACGGATAAGCACGCGAAATCTCGGCGGAGAGGGGGCAAACGCCGCCACGCTCCCCCTCTTCGCCGAAATTTCGCGCGCTTGCTCGAGCGTCGATCCGCGACGAGCTGCGCGAAATTGAGGGGGAGAGGGGGTCAGGGGGTGAGGCGTAGGCAAGCCGCCCCAAACGGCGGATGCACCCAGGGGAGAGGGGAGAGGGATTGGTCGCTCATCGTCAGCCGTCAGCCGTCGGCGGTCTTTTCCGCGCCTGCGCGATGCTGATGAGCAGCACGCCGACGAGCGTGACGCCGACGCCGGCGGCCGTCGACGGCGTGAGCCGTTCACCGGCCAGCAGGATGCCGAGGAAGATCGCCACGATCGGGTTGACGTACGAGAAGCTGGTGGCCAGCACCACCGGCAATTTTCGAATGGCGATGGTGTGGCTGGTGAAGCCGACGATCGACGCCGCCACCAGGAAGATCCAGCCGCCCAGGCCGGCGTCGGTGACCGGCTTCATCTGCTCACCCAGCGCCAGGCTGACCGCCAGCTGCATGAAGCCGCCGAGCAGCAGCTCGACCGCGGTGGTCATCAGGCCGCCCGGCATGTCGAGCTTCTCGCGCGCCAGCACTGAACCCAGCGCCCACGTGATCGACGACACGATCATCGCGCCCATGCCGAGCCAGCTGCCGCGCATTTCGTCGCCGCTGTTGATCACCAGCAGGCCGGCGAAGCCGACGATGATGCCGATCCACTCCAGCCGGCGCGGCCATCGGCCGAAATATCCGGCGAACAGCGCGATCAGCAGCGGCGATGCCCCGGCCAGCGCTGCGCTCAGCCCCGACGAAATCTGCGTTTCCGCCACCGCCAGCAGCCCGTTGCTGAAGCCGATCATCAGCATGCCGTAGATTCCGCAGTGCAGCCACTGCCGCTTCGTCGGCCACGGCGTGCCGCGCAGCCTGAGGTACGTCAGCATCAGCGCGCCGGCGAGCGGAAAGCGCGTCCCGCCGAGCAGAAACGGGGGAAAAGTCTCCAACGCGAACTTGATGCCGAGGAACGTGCTGCCCCAGAGCACGTAGAGGACGAACAGGGCGATTAATCCGTCGAGCGCAATCGACGGGCGTTGTTGCGTAGCCATTCAGCGTGGGAATGTAGCACGGGGCGGGGAAAGAGGGGAGAGGGGAGAGGAAAGAGGGGAGAGGGGAGAAATCAGTGACGCGCCCTCTCTTTCCTCACTCCTCTTCCCTCTTTCCTCTTTCCTCTCCCCCTCTCCCCTCACTCTTCCCCCCGCACCCGCCGGCGCATCATTTCGAAGGCCAGCACGGCGGTGGAGCCGGCGCTGCCGAGGGAGTGCGGGAAGCGGCGGGCGTAGGGGATGCGCAGCAGCAGGTCGGCGTTGTCGAGCAGTTCGCGGCGCAGGCCGCGCTTTTCGCCGCCGATGAGCAGCAGGAGCGGGCCGGACAGATCGGCGTCGAAGAGCGACTGCGCGCGCTTGTCGCGGGCGGTGGCGACGATGCGGCAGCCGAGGGCGGCGCAGGCGGCGGCGGCGGCCTCGGGATCGGCGACGAGTGCGGTGGGCATGCGCTCGGTGGCGCCGGCCGAGCTGCGCAGGATGACGGCGTCGCCGCCCATCCACGTGCGCGGGCGCACCAGCAGCCCGGCGGCGCCGGCGGCGTACAGCGCGCGCACCGCCTGGCCGTAGTTGAACGGGTCCTCGATGCCGTCGAGCATGACCAGCCACGGCTGCGGCTCGCGCGTCTGCGCCGCGATCTGCTCGAGCGTCTCGCAGCGGCGCTCGCCGACCAGCGCGACGACGCCGCCGTGCGTGCGGCCGGCCGCCAGCGCGTCGATTTCGCCCCGCGGGGCCAGGCGCACCGGCGCGCGCGCCTGTCGCGCCGCGGCGGCCAGCGGCTGCAGCTCGTCCTGCGCGCGCGCGGCGTCGAGCACGACTTCGTGCACCGCGCGCCGGCGCGATTCGAGCACGGCGACGACGCTGATTTCTCCTTCGATGACCATCGGCTCGGTCTTTTCGGCTTTTCCGGCCGGCGGGCTGGCGATAGTGCCTGTCATATAATCACTCTTCATTGTAGCCATCCTGCTGCGCATTCTTTGCGCCGCCCGCTTCGGCGCTTCACCGCCGGGACGCGCGCGACCGCCGATGTGACGGCGCAGCGGCATGCAGCCAGTCGTACTACGGCCGCATAGCGCGGCTGTTCTGTTTGCAACGTTCAGGAGAATCATGTCTCGACTCATCACCCCGGACAACATGCGCGGCGGAAGCGGAGGACGCCAGTCCCCCGCGCCGATGCAGATCATCGACGTCGGCCGCGACCCCGGCCTCAAGAATGCGCTGTTGCAGGGGCGGCTGCAGAACCTCGCCGCGCCGTTCATGTACCACGACCCGTCCAAGCAGTTCTGCTTCGTGCTGATGCCGATGGAGCTGAACATGGGGAAGGTCGAGCAGGAGCGCATGATCGGCCAGATGACGCAGACGATCATGCGCGGCCTGCCGCAGGAGTCGCCCAAGGCGTATCTGCTGCAGCCGCGCACGTTCTTCACGCTGCAGTCGCTGCTCGAGGCCATCCTCGAGGGCGACGGCATCACGCAGGAGATGCTCAAGGCGCAGCAGGCCAAGGTCGATGTGCTGCGTGAACTGGTGCGGCTGACTGATCCGGAGCTGCGCCGCAAAACCGCGCGCGACAACGACGCCAAAGTCGACGCGGCGTTCTTCGACCTGCTCGGCGCCACGATCGACGCCAACATGCAGGCCGGCCGCGACGCGATCGTGCAGCAGCTCGCCGATCTGCAGCAGATGCTGATCGAGGAGACCACCTACGGCAAAGTCGTCGGCCGCCGCATGGCGCTGCTGTCGGCCTTCCAGAAGTCCCCGACGCGCGAAGTGCTGCTTGAGCAGCTGCTCGCCGCCGACGACGCCGAATCGCGCGAGATGCTGATTACCGTCGGCCGCCAGGTGCTGGACTACGCGTTCTTCCAGACGCTCACGCAGCGCATCGACGCCGCGGCCGACGGCGTCGAGAAGGATAAGCTCGTGGCCGTGCGCAAGGAAGTGCAGGACGTGCGCGAGAAGATCGACGCCGCCGGACGCGCCTACATGCAGGAAAAGGTCGATCTGATTCAAACGATCGCCTCCAGCAAGGATCCGATGCAGACGGCGCGCGAAAACGCCGAGCGCATCGACGACGCCTTCCTGCAGGTGGTGCAGATGAACCTGCAGACGGCCGAACAGCGCGGCGACCAGAACGCGCAGCAGGTGCTGCACGCCATTCAGGAGATCGCCATGCAGGTGATGTCCGAACGCCAGCCGCCCGAGGTGCAGATCATCGGCGCCCTGATGCAGGCGGACTATCCCGAGGGCACGCGCGCGATCCTCGAAGAGGTCAAGGAATTCGCCGACGATCGCATCATCCAGGTCATGGTGCAGTACGCCGACCAGCTTTCGCAGCAGGATCGCAGCGACCTGGCGGCCAAGATGACGAAGATCATGGTGCAGGCGCGCGAGATTCTGCCGAAGTACGACCCGAGCAAGGACGACGGCGCGCAGGATGGGCAAGGCCCGGCCGGCGGCACGCCGCCCCCGCCGCCGTCCGGCGGTTCGGGGCTGATCGGCGGCTCGCAGCCGCCGCAGGAAGCGCCCAAGAAGCCGTTGATCGAAATCGCGCGGCGCTGATCCGCGCGGCAATCTCTTCTGTAATCCGATTCACGTTTGGCTTTTCCCGCGTGATACGTACAATTCCTGCGCTATGAATCAAAGCACCGTTCCCGGGCGACGCTTGACGCGCGCCGCCGAGGAAGGAAACCTGAACCGCAAGTACGGGTTCTGGATTTTCCTCAGCTCGGAATTTCTGATCTTCGCCGGCCTGATCGGCGCTTTCGTGATGACGCGCGCCAGCGTGTTCGCCAGCACCTCCACGGTCGAGGAATTCCTCGAGAAGTGGTGGGAGCCGAATGCGCTCAGCCTGACGCTGGTGAGCGTGAACACGTTCGTGCTGCTGGCCAGTTCGTTGTTCGTCGTGCTGGCCATCGAGGCCGTGCGGCGCGATGACCAGAAGGGGCTGGTGCGCTGGCTGCTGGCGACGATCGTCATGGGCGTCGTCTTTCTCGGCGGCCAGGCGTTCGAGTACTATGAGCTGGCGCACGAGGGCCACGTGTACTTCACCGGTGCCGACCCGTTCTCGAGCGCGTTCTTCACGTTGACCGGCTTTCACGGCCTGCACGTGCTGGTCGGCACGCTGATCTGCGTCGGCGTGTGGCTGCGCGCGCGCAAGAACGCCTACTGGTCCGGCAATTACACGACGGTCGAAATCTTCGGCTTGTTCTGGCACTTCGTCGACCTGGTCTGGGTCCTGATTTTCACGATCGTCTATCTCACCTGACATGGCCAACGTTCCGCACTCCTCCGAAGGCGCGCACGGCGCGCACGAGGCTCACCAGCGCCACACCAACCCGGTGGTGGTGTTCGTGATCCTGACGCTTTTCACGCTGCTGGAAGTCGGCGTCACGCTGATCGGCCTGCCGAAGTCGGCGATCGTGCCGCCGCTGCTGGCGATCGCGCTGGTCAAAGCCACCCTGGTGGCGATGTACTACATGCACCTGCGCTACGAGAAGATCATCTTCACGCTGATCTTCGTCACGCCGACGCTGTTCGCGCTGTTTTTCATCGCGATGCTGATGATCGGGTAGGGTGAGGCGTAGGCGCATTACATCTTCTTCTCGGCGATCCCCCGTTGTCATGCGACGCCGTATCCCGCGAAATACCGCGTTCCCCTGCGATTTCCCTGCTCGATTGCCACTGGACGTGTTCACGA
>JBIIIA010000271.1:0-4853 GCA_044235195.1 Thermoflexales bacterium | reverse complement strand
CTGCGAAATCACTGCGTCATGCCAGCAAAAGCAACGTATTAAATCGGTACACCGTATCTATAGTTGCATTTGTTTTTTTAACGACATTTACCGTGATTCGTGACAGCCGCGCCCAGAGCCGGACGCTGCATCCAATGTCGTTGACCGACACGCCGCGCCCGCCGAGCACAGCCACGCCCGCGCCGACGCCCGTACTAACGCCCGCGCCGACGTCGCCGATCGCAGCATATACACCGCACCTGATCATCGATCTTGTCGGCGACGGACTGTGTCGCACGGACGACGGCTACGCCGAAATCGAAATGCGCATCGGCAACATCGGCCGCAGCGAAGCATCGAACCTGCAGCTGTTCAGCGCGGTGTCCGAGGGCGTCATCATCGACGACGTGCGGACCACAGCCGGTGATTCCGTGCGCCGCACCGACGCCAACGCGTTCCGCATGGACATCGGCGCACTGCCCGCCGGCGGATCGGTCCGCACGATCGTCCGCGTCCGCATCGACGACGCCGCCCCGCAGCCGCTTTCGGTCATCACGCGCGTGGCATCGTCCGCGTCCGCGGACGCCGGCGAAATCCGCTCACTCCACTGCACCCGACAGGGTGCTCCCATCGCCGCCACCGCCGCCATCATCCTCCCCGAAACCGGTTTCAATTTTCACCAAGCCGACGTCACCAGCACCCCGGCGGACGTCCGCGTCACTCGTTAGTCCGATCCCGCCGCAATGAAATTCCCCGTCTCCCCTGCACGACCGTCACTGATGCCCCGCCTTGCCAGCGCCCTTGCGCTGTTGCTCGCCAGTCTGGCGGTGCTTTTTCCGGAGGCGGCGGCCCCGTCGCGGCCGCCGACCGCCAACGCACACATGCTGCAAATGGAGATCCAGTTCGCCATGGTGGATCCGTCGTATCAGCAGGTATTCGAAAGCCGGCTCACCGCACGACAGCCGCTCATCCAGGCCGGCGACGTCATCACCCTGGTGTTCGGCGGCCTGCCCACGGTGCGCACCAACGACGGCCTCGGCGGCTACTTCGACTTCTACCCGGTCACCGGCACCCAGGTCGTCGGCGCCGAATACGTGCGCCCGGTGCCCGGCGGCTACACCGCCGTGCCCATCAAGAGCGCGCCCGGCTTCGGCACCGTCGTCGCCTCGACCGATCCCACCGGACAGCTTAAGAACGTCGTCCTCGGCCCCAACGTCAACGGCGTCATCACCGCCCCGACGGATGCCGGAAACGTCAACCGCGGCACGATCTACGGCTTCTACGGCGACACCGGCATCTTCTATTCCACCGACCCGCGCACCGCGCACGGCAGCTGGGGCAGCACCGCCGGCAACATCACCAACAACGCCGGCAACACCGTCAACGAAGTGCCGGTCACCAGATTCGACATCGAACAGCTGCGCGCGCTGGGCATGGCCTCGCCGGTGCTTTGTCTCTTCGACTCGGTCTGCCGCGGCAGCGGCCCGTGGGGACTCGGCAGCCCGGTTGCCGGCCCGGAGAGCGCCTACCAGTGGTCCTTCCGCATTACCAACACGCTCCAGTCCGGCGTGCCCGCCTGGTCGATCGAGACCGGCCCGTTCCGCCGCATCCGCTACGCCGGCAGCCGCATCTCCAACGACCAGCCCGGCAACCTGTCGCCCTCGGTCTTCGACGGCAGCATCGACGCGTCCGGCATCGGCCACTCCCTGAGCACCGCCAATCCGCTCCCGGCCACCACTTCATGGACGGATTCCACCAGCACCAAGCTGGTGCGCTTCGCCGTCGGCCGCATTTTCCTGAACCAGCCGGAATACGCGCGCGTGACGATCAAGGTCAACGACGCGAGCGCGCTGCTCAACAGCACGGGCTGCCCGGTCATGTCGGCGATGGCGTTCGGCGGCGATGCCGGCATCATCAGCTCGGGAAAAGACATCATGTGGCGGTATTTCAACCCGACCCTCGCCTCATGGAATCCGTGCTTGGCAGTGATGAAAACATCGGCGAAGAGCGCATACAGCGTCGGCGAAACATTCACCTACACGCTTAAGGCGTACAACACCGGCGTCATCACACTCACCAACGTCACCGTGCGCGACGTGCTGCCAGCGAACCTGACCTACGTCGGAGCAATTCCGGCGCCGAACACGACCGCGCCCATCGACTGGTACGTCGGATCCCTGGCGCCGGGCAAGGCGTGGACCGCCATCGTCACCGTGCGCGGCTCTACGTCCGGCTTCGCGTCGAACCAGATGCTGCTGACGTCCGATCAGGCCGTCGGGGCTGCCCAGTCGATCGTGGCCATCGGCGCGCCCGTCATGCGTGAAGCCAAAACCGTGGCCCCCGCCACCATTTCCCCCGGCGCGGACGTGACCTATACGCTCACGCTGATCAACGAAGGCACCGGAGCATCGCTGTCCCCCATCAAGGTCTACGAGCGCCTGCCGACCGGCTTCACCTTCACCGGCCTGAAGCGCGCGCTGATCAACGGCGCCAACGTCACCGCACAAACTACGGTTTCCGGCACCAGCCCGATCACCTTCTCGCTGCCGATCTCCCTTTCCATCGCCGCCGGCAAGACCGCCGAACTCGTTTTCACCGCCCGCGCCTACGTCACCACCACCGCCGGCACCTACTGCAACAACTTCGACACCGCCTACGGCGCCACGCTGATGCCGACCGCCGATACCGCCTGCGTGACGATCGCTGCGCGCTCGATCGGCGACACCGTCTTCCGCGACTGGGACGGCGACGGCGTGCAGGACCCCGGCGACGAGGGCATGCCCGGCGCAACCATGTCTCACAGCAACGGCTCCAGTGCCACTACGGACTCCGCCGGCCTGTATCGCTTCAACGGCGTCGCCGCCGGCGCGCAGAGCGTCACCGTCACCGTGCCGAGCGGCTATTCCCTCACCGCCGACCCCGTCGGCGCGCTGGACGGCAGCGCCGCCTACGTGCTCGGCGAATCCGACCGCATCGACACCGCCGACTTCGGCCTGCAGCCGGGCGGCACGTCATACATCGGCAACCAGGTCTACGACGACCTGGACAAGGACGGCACCGTCGACGACGGCGAGCCCGGCATCGACGGCGTGACCGTGCGCCTGTACGAAGACTCCAATGGAGACGGCATCGTCGGCTCCGGCGACCAGAACATCTTCACGGCCACCACCTCCGCCGGCGGCTATTACACCTTCACCGGCCTGGCGCCGAACCTGAACTACATCGCCGTCGTCGACCGCGGCGACGCCGATCTGTCGACGTTCTACGCCGGGTCGCAGTTCCAGCCGACCACCGTCGTCACCCGCGCGGTGCCGGCGCTCTCCGCCAGCGGCGTGCTCACCGCCGACTTCGGCTTCTGGGAGGCCGTCCCAGCGCGCATCGGCGATGCCGTGTGCGTCGATGCCAACGCCGACAACCTGTGCAGTTCGACAGAGACCGGCATATACAGTGCCGTAGTCAGTCTCTACTCGGACGTCAACGCCGACGGAACCGGCGACCAGCTGCTCCTCGCCGCGACGACAGGAGTCACCGGCTATTACCAGTTCGCCGGGCTGCCGGCCGGTTCGTACGTGCTCACGATGAACCCGGCCGACGCCGCCATCCCGCGCGGCCACACGCTGGCGCGCAGCACGTTCACCGCCACGGTGCAGGCCGGCAGTGTGATCACCACCGTCGACTTTCCGGTGCAGCCCCTGATCGCCAAGGACGTCAACCGCACGTCCGGCTACTTCGGCGATACGCTGATCTACACCATCACACAGACCTATCCCGGCAGCGAGCAGCTGACGTCGTACATCGTGCGCGATCCGCTGCCGGCCGGCACGACGTTCATCACCGCCAGCGCCGGCGGCGTGTTCGGCGCGTATGCATCGACGGCCGGCACGCTCGGCGTCGCCGACGAAGATATTTTCTCCACCGGCATGTCGCTGACCGTAACGCCGACCACGATCGTGGCGGGCAGCGTAGTCACGGTGTCGATGCGCCTGACCGCGACGACGACGATCACGCAGGTTACGGCTTCCATCGCATCGCTGCGCGGCGACGCCACGTGCGGTTCCTCGAGCCCAGCCAGCGTAGCGTCGATGTCTTCGATCAGCGCCGCCGTCTTCACCTTCACCTGCACCGTCCACGACGAAGGCGACCTCGCCTTCACGGGCTTCGCTCAGGGGTTGGAATCCGGCGCCGCCTACGATTTCGCATCCGGAACCTCGAACAGCCTGCTCTCCAGCCGCACCGGCAGCACCTCGCTGACGACCTGGCAGCTCGGCTCGACCCGCACCGGCACCGAGGGCACCGGCCTCGGCGCAGGCACACCGTCGCAGCTCTACGCGCTGCAAGGCGGCCGCAAAGGCGAGCTGCTCGCCTACTCGCCGTACACCGCCACGTGGACGCTCGACCCGCCGGCAGACAGCACCACGAACTTCAACTTCGGCAGCGCACTCGTCTGGAACGGGCAGAGCAGCGCTACCGCCATTCTGTATGCGCTAGTCGCCAACAACACCACCACCTTCCGCGCCTATTCCGTGAACTCGGATTCGTGGTCGAACCTGGCGGCGCTGCCGGCCGCGGCCAAGAACGGCGGCGCGCTCGCCTTCCGCAACGGCGTGGTGTACGCCCTGCGCGGCAACGCGTCCAACGACTTCTACACGTACACGGTCGCCTCCAACACGTGGGCCACGGCCGCGCGTGTGCCGACCAGCACGGCTGCGGTCGACGCCGGCGGCGCACTCGCCACCGACGGCACGTACGTCTACGCGCTGCGCGGCAACAACACCACCGATTTCTACCGCTACGACCCGACGGCCAACACCTGGCTCACCCGCACAGCGACGCCGGGAGCCATCGGCAAAGGCGGTGCGCTGGTGTTCGCCAAC
>JBIIIA010000270.1:0-4860 GCA_044235195.1 Thermoflexales bacterium | reverse complement strand
GTGTGACAGGTGTGATCAATGAACACAGTACAAATGAAGTCGAACCCCGCGCAAAATGCGGCGGACGACGGCGTGACGAAAAATCGACTCTATCTGACGATTTGGCGATGGCATTTCTACAGCGGCTTGTATGTGGTGCCGTACATGGTGATCCTGGCCGTCACCGGTCTGTTGATGCTGTATGGCCCCCTGGTCGACGAGTGGACGTATGCGCGGCAGCTCAGTGTGAAACCGATGGGCCAGCCGGCGTCGTATATCGATCAGTTGAACGCCGTAATGTCGAGCTATTCGGATGCGATGGTGACGCGATTCCGGCCCAATGTCGACGCGAATCGCAGTTCCGTGGTATCGCTGACCACGAGCGACGGCAAGGAAATCGACGTGTACGTAAATCCCTATACACGGGAAGTTCTCGGCACGATCGATCACGAAAATCGCTTGGAAACGATTGCTATGAACATACATGGCACATTATTGATCGGAGATCTCGGTGATCGCCTGCTCGAGATCGCAGCTGGTCTGGGAGTGCTACTGTTGGTGAGCGGTGTGTTCCTATGGTGGCCGAGGAATGCACGTGGTGTTTGGGGGGTTCTGATTCCGCGGCTGCAGCAGCGTGGTCGAACGTTGTGGAGAGATCTGCATGCGGTGCCCGCCATCTATGGTGCGGTCGCCCTGCTCTTCTTCCTCATCTCCGGCATGTCTTGGACAGGGATATGGGGAGATCGGTACGTGCAGGCATGGAATACATTCCCGGACGGGATGTGGGCGAATGTGCCGAAGAGCGACAAGACGATGGAAAGTCTGAATCGGCCGGGTGAGAAGGTCGTGCCGTGGAATCTGGAGAACAGTCGCATGCCTGCATCCGGCTCGATGGCAGGTGAGCCGGGCATACCGCAAGGCATGCCTGTCAACCTGGACACCATCGTGCGCTTCGTGCGTGACAACGGCGTCGACTACGGATTCTGGGTGGCCTTTCCTCAAGACGACGACGGGGTTTGGACGGTATCTGCATCGTCGATGAGCGGCGATGTGACAGATGCGAGAAAGGATCTGACACTGCACATCGATCGCTATACCGGCCGGCTGCTTGCGGTGATCGGCTGGGATCAATATGGGCTCGGAGCGAAGGCCATGGCGTGGGGCGTGGCGATGCATCAAGGTGATCTGGGCATTTGGAATATGGTGTTGAACACCTTGTTCTGCCTGCTCGTAATTCTGCTGTGCATCTCTGCGGTGGTGATGTGGCTGCGTCGTCGGCCGAGCGGCGCGAATCGTCTGGTGGCGCCGCCGATGCCTACAGGTGTGTCGTGGAAGCCGATCGCGGCGATGCTGCTCGTGCTCAGCGTACTGTTTCCGTTGGCTGGCATCGTGCTGGTCGGAGTCATTCTGCTCGATGCAGTGGTGATCTCGCGCATTTCACGAATAAAGCAGTGGCTCGCGTAGGGAATCGGCGTGTAACGCCAGAGTCATAGATTGCGGCGTCGTCGCCACGTCCAGGTCGGAGGATGGAACGTGGCGACTGCGCCGGCACCGGAGGACTAATCGCGGGTGTGGAGTGTGTGCAGAGATGCTCCCAATGGCCGGCGCAACTACGGTTGATCTACTACACTCTCCCGCCATGTTGTCTCTGCTTCGCAACCGCACGCTGCTCGGCTTTTCACTGGCGCATTTCTGCGTCGACTTGTGCGCCGGTGCGCTGGCGGTGTTCGTCGTGTACTACGCACAAGCGCTCGAACTCAGCATCGCGCAGTCCGGCTTCGTGCTCGGTGCGTTTACGTTGGTCAGCTCGCTGACGCAGCCGCTGTTCGGTTACCTGAGTGACCGCTACGGCGGCCGCTGGCAATCGACGCTCGGGCTGTTGTGCATCGCCGTTTTTCTCGGCCTGACCGGATATGCGACGAGCTACGAGATGCTGCTGGCGCTGGCGTGCGTGGCGGGCGTGGGTTCGGCGCTGTTTCATCCACACGGCGCATCAGGCGCGCGCAAGGCCGATGCCGTGCGGAAGACTTCGGCGATGTCGGTGTTCATGCTGGGCGGCAACGTCGGCTATGCGATCGGCCCATCGCTGGCGGCGGCGGCGATGTCGCGGCTCGGCGCGCACGGCTCGCTGGCCGTGCTCGGCCTCGGGCTGATCTTCGCGCCGTTCGTGTACGCCAGCAGCCGGCCGTCCGTCGCGCAGACGAATGCAGCGGCGCAGGCGGCGGCGAACAAAGGCTTCGGCCGAGCGGCGCTGCTGCTGCTCATGGTCGTGATGTTCTTCCGCGCGTGGGCATCTGCGGCGGCGACTTCGTTCACGCCGACGTTCTTTCCGAAGGTGGCCGGCTTCAGCGTCGAATCGGCGAGTTTGTTGTCCACCGTGTATCTGATCGCGCTGGCGATGGGCGGCATGTTCGGCGGCATCCTCGCCGATCGATTCGGCGGCCTGCGCGTGATGATTGTGGCGATGTGCCTGTTCGGTCCGCTGACGGCGCTGATGTTCTGGCTGAGCGGACCGGCGTCGTTCTGGGTGGCGCCGCTGGCCGGCTTCGCCGCGGGCGCGTCTTGGCCGCCGCTCGTGGTCATGGCGCAGGACGCGCTGCCGCGACACTCCGGCGTGGCGTCCGGCCTGACGCTCGGCTTCGCCTTCGCCATGGGCGGCATCGGCGTGTCGGTGACCGGCTGGCTGGCGGAGCCGACGATGCTCGGCCTGTCGACGGTGATGCCGCTGCTCGGCGTGCTCCCGCTGCTGGCGGCGGCGTTCGGGTCACAGCTGGGAAAGGCTATTTCACGCCCCGCCGCGGCGTAGCCGTCCACGGATCGTCCGGCCACGGATGCTTCGGGTAGCGGCCGCGCAATTCCTTGCGCACGATCGGATACGTGTTCGTCCAAAACGAACGCAGATCCTGCGTGACCTGAATCGGGCGTCGTGCCGGCGAAAGCAGATGCAGCGTCACGCGCATGCGCCCGCCGTCGACGGCCGGCGTGTCGGCCAGGCCGAACATCTCCTGCAGTTTGACGGCGAGCACCGGCGGCGATCCGTCGGCGGAATACTCGAGCCGCAGGTGTGAACCGCTCGGCACATCGAGGTGCGTCGGCGCGAGTTCCGCGAGCAGTTGACTCTGACGATGCGTGAGCATGCCGTGCAGCATGTCGTGCAGCGGCAGGCGCGCAAAATCGTCGCGGCGCAGCACCCGTTCGAGCCACTGCGGCAGCCACTCGTCGACGCGGGCGAGCAGCGCTTCATCGGATACGTCCGGCCATTCGTCGCCGCGCCAAACATGCAGGCACTGCGCGCGCGCCTGAAACTGGCGCAGCGCATCGGTCCACGCGAAGAGCGCGAGGCCTTCGCTGCGCACGACATCGCACAGGACGGCGGCCTTCGCCTCGGCGGCGATCACGCTGCTCGGCTTGGCGGAGATCGTCAGCTCGCCGAAGCGTCGCTCGCGCTGTGCGACGACGCGGCCCTGGCGCGCGTCCCACGCCAGCACATCGCGTTCGACGGCCTGCGCGTCCACTTCGTCGACGTGCAGCGGCGCCGCGAGAAAGATGCGGCCGTCGTCCGATCCGGCGTCGACGTGGGCGGCGGCGATCCATGATTCGCCGGCGAGCGCATCGCCCTCGGCCAGGCGAGCGCCGCGGCCGCCGGCGAGTCGGAAGCGGCCGGAGCGAGCGTCGCGCGCCTGCGCCACGCGATCGGGATACGCCAGCATGACGAGGCGGCCGACGTCGAACGGATCGACATGTGCGTTTGCCGCGCCGACGCGCAGACGCTGACGCCACTGCACGGAGATGCGTTCGATGCGCGCGAGTGCGCCCGGGTCTGCGCTGTGCAGCGCGCGGCCGGTGCGGCGCCAGTGCTGCAGCGCGTCGATGCGCATGCAGAGATTGGCGCCGGCGGAACGCGGCAGCGGATCACGCTCGTCGAGGAGCGCGGCCGCGTCGGCGGCGAGAGACGCGTCGCGGCCGGATTCCAGCAGCAAATGTGCGAGGCGCGGATGCGTCGGCCATTCGGCCATGGCGCGGCCGCGGCGCGTGATCTGACCATCGTGCAGTGCGTCGAGCGATTCGAGCAGCGCTTCGGCCTGTTTGAGCGCGCCGGGCGGTGGCGGCGTCACCCATGCGAGCGCGAGCGGATCACGCACGCCCCACTGGGCCAGCTCGAGCCGCAGCGGCGCCAGATCTGCTTCGGTGATCTCCGGACGACGTGCGGCGCCGAGGCTGCGGTGAGCGGCGGCGGTCCACAAGCGATAACAAGTACCCGGGCCGGCGCGGCCGGCGCGGCCGGCGCGCTGGTCAGCGGAGTCGAGCGTGATGCGCGTCGTTTCGAGGCGTGTGAGGCCGGCAGCTGGGTCGAAGCGCGCGGTGCGCGCGAAGCCGCAGTCGACGACCGAGCGCACGCCTTCGAGCGTGAGCGAGGTTTCGGCGATGGCGGTGGCGAGCACGATGCGGCGGCGGGCATTCGGTCGTGCGCGCAGCGTCGCCTGCTGTTCATCGAGCGGCATTTCGCCGAAGAGCGCCTGCACATCGGCGTCGACGCCGCGTTCGAGCAGGAGATCGCGAGCACGCTGAATTTCACCGACGCCGGGGAGGAACGCGAGTACGTCGCCGGATTGTTCGGTGAGCGCGCGCGCAGCGGCTGCGGCGACCTGCGCCGGCAGCGGGCCGCTGGGATCGCGTTCGGAGTAGACGATTTCCACGGGGAAAGAGCGCGCGTGCGCCTGCACGAGTGGGAAGACGGCGAGTGGGCCGGACGAAATCGAAGCGTCGAGCGTGGCCGACATGACGAGGATGCGCAGGTCGTCGCGCAGCGAAGACTGTGCGTCGCGGCAGAGGGCGAGCGCGAGATCGGCGTGCAGGCTGCGCTCGTGGAATTCGTCGAAG